>WFXK01000072.1 GCA_015490695.1 Bacteroidota bacterium
ATCTTAACACAGACGACACGCCTTATCCGCAAAAAGCTTCAGACTTCCGTTTGAACGACACCAATTACTTTTATCTCACAGCGAAGGATTTAGCTAATGCTTATGCCTCTGTGGATACGTCTTCAGGGGTTTATATTAGTGCTCAGCAGGGCGATTGGTTATTGATAGATGATTGGAGTTTATCGTTTCCTGCGAAGCCTATTACGGTGTATGCTTCGGTTTTTGGGCAATTGAATTTGGGTTATGATTATTTTTCTTTTTCTGAGCATCCGATTTATGTTTTTAATCCTACTTTGAAGCATTTGATGGGTTTGCATCGGGTTGTTTTTTGGTATGCGCAGAATGGTGTTGGGCAGATAGACAGAATTATTTCTGCCGAAGCGATTTTTCAGCAGTTTTTTCAGCAAAATGGTAAATTGTTGTTGGTTTATCCTGTAGATAGTGTTACGGTGGATGCTTTGAGTGGGTTATTTAATTTTACGCCGATGGATAGTTTATCGTTGTGGCAGCATAATGGTTTGATTTCTGTGGATAGTGGTTTAGTTTCGTTGGTTTCGGGTTTTCCTTATTTAAAGAATGTATCGGGGGCGTTTATTTTGGGGGTTAATCCGTTTTATTTGAAGGCAGGTGCTGTGCCGGTGTATTGGGCGCAGTTGACCCAACCGTGGTATCCCTCTACGCAAGTTGTTACGGCAGGATTATTGAATGCCAGTGGTAATTGGCAAGTGCTTTTTAGTTCCGTATCATTTCATTATTTTAATAACTTAGATAGTTTGTTTCGTCATGTGGATGCGTTGTTTAATTGGTAGTTTTTTTGTTGTGTTGGTTTTTGGGCAGGGGGGAGTGTTGTCGGGGATTGTAAAGGATGCACAGACGCAAGAACCGCTGCAAGGCGCTACAATTCGGATTGTCGGAACGTACTTAGGGACGTATTCAGACGAACAAGGACGGTTTAAGATTGAAAACATCAAACCGGGGGATTATTCAGTTCGGGTTACGTATGTAGGGTATACAGAAGCGCTTTTGACGGCAGTAAGGATTGAAGCGAATAGGACGACGACGATTGAGGTGGCGTTAAAGCCGCAGGGAACGACTTTAGAGACTGTAGAGATTGTTGGAGAAGCAGCGTTAATCAATTTAGAGACAGCATCTTCGGAGTTCACGATTGAGTCTTCGGAGATTCAGGATTTAGTAGCGGCGAGTAATGTACAGAGTTTAGTAACGATGCAAGTAGGGGTTCAGCAAACGTTAGATGGGATTCAAATTCGTGGGGGTAGGGTGTATGAGACGCAGTATGTTGTTGATAACATCAATGCGCAGGACCCTTTAGCGGGCACAGGGTTTGGTGTGGAGGTAGCAAAAAGCGCGATTGATCAATTAAAGGTTGTTACCAGTGGCGCTGACCCTGAGTATGGCGATGGAACTTCAGGAACAATTATTACAAAAATTAAGGAAGGAGGGGAGTTGTTGCAGGTGCAGATGGAGTATAAAAAAGATAATTTTGGTGTGCGGCATAATGAAGGCATGCATTGGAATAGTGATGCATTGTATTTCGCTATTGGTGGACCTGTGCCTAAGACGAATAAAAAATTGCGGTTTTTTTTATCGGGTAATATGGATATTACGGATACCTATTTTCGTATTCGGGCTAAGCAGTTACATTCTTCGTTGTTGGAGGAAGATGGGTTTTCTAAGATGGTTCAGAAGGTTTTGGGGGAGGCGTATACCAAGGATAGGATTTTTGCTCCGAGGCAGGATAATCGTTGGTCTGCAACGGGGAAGTTAAGTTATTATATCAATTCTAGTACAAAGTTAACGTTGACAATCTTGCAGAGTTTGAATATTAATCAAAACACGCGTTCGTTGCAGATTATTGGGAATAATGCGATTTTACAGCCTGGGTTGCAGTGGGCGTTTGCTCTGCAGCCTGATAATGCAAACACTTATACCCATCGCTCTAATTTAACGATTTTGAATTTTCGTAAGGTGTTTCGTTCTCGTTGGGTGTTGAATCTTGCTATGGGGCGTTTATTTACGAATCTTCGTGCAGATGCTAATGGACGTCCTTTCAGAGATTCTATCATAAAACAGATTTATGACCCTGCTTCTATTGTAACCGACCCTGTTACTTTATACAATCCTGGGGATTCGGTGGTTTATGTTAATCCTGGACCTGGGTTATATAATAATGGGGGGATTGCGACGTTGTGGCATGACCATTTTGCTGAGGAGTGGACTGTGAAGTTAAAGTGGCATTATATACCGAAGAGTCCTGTGCATTTCTTAACATTTGGTATAGAGCATCGGGAGCAGTATTATCAGTGGATAGATGTTCGTCGTCCTTGGATTGGTGCGCCGATAAAGATCAATGATACTTTGACGTTCTCTTCTAATCGTATAGGGCAGTCTAATGATATTTGGCGGGTTCGTCCTGCTACAGGTGGTTTCTTTTTTGAAGACCGTATTCGTTATAAGGGGATTATTGCGTCTTTGGGGGTACGTTTGACGTATTGGGCACCTGGACGTTTTGCCGATGAAGCCGTAGAAAACCCCCAATCGCCTGTGTTGGACGTTATTAGAGAAGAGTATAAAAAGCAGACAGTAAAAATCTTAAATCGGCGTTATAAAGCACGTTTGTTGCCTAAGTTGCGGGTATCGTTTCCTGTAACGGAAAACAATGTGCTTTATTTTAATTATAGTCAATCTACGCGGTTACCACATCCCCGATTCCTCTATGCAGGTTTAGACCCCGTTTATCAAAATCGCTCTTTTTTAGCGAACTTGGGAAATCCGAATTTGAATCCTGAAACTTCTATTGGTTATGAAGTAGGGTTAAAAAGTCTTTTGACTGCGAACACGGCAATTACCATTTCGGCTTTTTATATAGATAAGTATGATTACATTGTGGTTCGGCGGGTGGATGTACGGGACCAAACAGGACGTTTTGTAACGAAAGTGATGGCAATCAATCAAGACTATGCTCGTATACGGGGGTTGGAAATTGCGTTTCATAAACGGATTGGGAAATGGTTTTATGGTGTTGTTAATGGAGCTTATCAAGTAGCTACGGGGAAATCTAACTCTGCACGGGAGTCTTTGTTGCAGATTCAGCAGATGGGTAGGGTGCCTACGACAAGGGAGATGTATTTAGCTTGGGATAGACCTTTTGAGTTTAAGGCGTATGTGATCATTCGCAGTGATTCTTCTTGGCATATTGGACCGATTCCATTGAAGAATTTCGTTTTGAGTGTTGAGGCGACGTGGAAGAGTGGTTTACGTTATACGCCCTATCGTTTTGACCGTTATGATGAGACCACAGGCAGACCCATTTATGTTAAGGAGGAGGATAAGCCTTTTGCGAAGATTGGTACGCCTTGGCGTTGGATAAATGTGCGTATTGCAAGGCGGTTTGTTGTAGGTTCGGTACAATTTTTGCTTTTCTTTGAAGTAGAGAACTTGTTCAATTTCAAGAATGCGGCGATTATTAATCCTGTTACGGGTCGGGCGTATGAGTATCCTGACCCTGTGCCGTTGTATTGGCGCGACCCTGCTTATCCGAATCCCTTAGATAGAGGTTTGCCGCCTGATAACCCTGCCCGTTATCTTCAGCCGCGGCATCTGTGGTGGGGCATCCAATTCCGATTGTAACGATGCTCAGTACAAACACCATCATTCAACAACTCCAAGAGCAATTGAAGAAAAATCGGATTGCTATTGTAAATTATGCGTGGGAGACCCCCTCCTCTGAAATCTGTGCTTTAGTTCGGGCTTCAGAAAAAGAAAACACCGTCAATATCCTTTATAAATTTCAAAGTCTGCCTAAGAATGCGGTTTCTTTAGAGCAAATTAAAAACTTTATTAGTGCTTTATTGCAGAAGCAGCCTTCTGTAGGGAGTTATGAAGTTTTTATAGATGAGCGGGATTTATTAAAGCCTGTGGTGGTTTCTGTTAAGGACTTATCTAATCAAGCGGCGACTTTTAAGTTATTTGTTCAGGAGCAGTCTTTGGAGTTTCGCGCTGTGGTAACGACTTCTGCTATTTTGAAGGTGTTTTCGTTGTTGGCGTCGTTACTTCCGTTGTGGATTTATGAAGGGAAACAGGAGGTAGAGGTAAAGACTTCATTAAGGGCGCATTTTGAGGGGTTGTCGTGTCAGTTATGGCTGCCGCAGGATTTGACGCACACGTTGAAGGATTTTCAAGGGTATCCGCAGGTGAAGGAGCGGATAAAGACTTCGGTATTAGTGAAGATTAAGCATAAGGGGTTATTGCAGGCGGTGCAGCGAAAAACACGACGTAATGTAGAAGCAGGACAAAGCCCTTTAACGATTTTGTTTGCAGGTCCGCCAGGAACAGGTAAAACCTTTATGGCGAAGATTATTGCGAAAGAGGCGGGACTTCCTATGGTGTATTTGAGTGCAGACCAATTATTGTCTAAATGGGTTGGGGAGACAGAAAACCGTATTCGGGCGGTTTTTGAGCAGATTAAAGCATTAAAAGAGCAACATTTTCTTTTGTTTATAGATGAGATTGATGCGTTAGCAGGCAAGCGAACAGCGATTAGTCGTTCATGGGAGCGGTCCCAACTATTAACTTTATTGCAGTGGTTAGAGGGGGTAGAGACTTCGGATAATTATGTTTTGATTGCTACAACGAATCGTTATCAGGATTTAGATGCGGCGTTGTTGTCGCGTTTTAAGGAAGTAGTCTTTTTCCCTATGCCTGATGAAGCGACGATTGAGGCGTTATTGCGGTATTATGCAAAGCATTTGCGCAAGCATCAGCGGCAGCAATTAGCCAAGGCGTTAGTAGGGTTTTCTCCAAGGGCGATTAAAAACTTTTGTGAAACCGTGGAGCATCATTATGTGCTTTATTTAGCGAAGCAGAAAGACAAAAAAGAGATTCGTCCACCTTCCTTTCGTTGGTATAAAAAACTTTTGCCGCATTGGAAAGAAACTGCAGCAGAAACTCAAATAGGAAATCCACAAAAGTTTTAACATTGCCGTTGTGCAATCACAATATTCCCTTTAATTTTGCCTCAAAACCATTTATGGAGCAAGGCTACTTAGATTAACGGCAAGGCGTTGCGACTCATTTCGGGGTTATTGAGTTGTTTTCTCTTTTTCTACGGGGTAGAGTCGTTAAAAAGAGGGTACGCTATTGTACCCAAGGTGCCCTTTTATCCGCCTGAGGACACCTCAAAAAAGAAGAGTAATCCTTTGGGGTATACGTGGAAGGACTCGCCTGTAGACCCGTATTTGCGTCCTGACCCAGGACCGTTGTTCTTAGATAATCCTTCTAATGTAGAGGTGATTTATGAGTTAGCGCCTGATGGAAAAGGGTTTTATGTGTATGAGCGGGTAGGAGGAAGGAATATTCGTCCGCCTTCTTATATTTCGTATGAGGATTTTATAAAGTTACAGGAGCGTAAAGCCCGAGAAGCCTATTTTAGAGAGCAGTCTAAAAAAAGTGACCCTGCCAGCAGTGGACTCATCCCCGCACTAAACGTGAATAGTGAATTGTTCAAAGATATTTTCGGAAGTGGGAAAATTAGTATTCGTCCTAATGTTAGTGTGCTTTTAGACCTTTCTTATCGCCGTAATAGAATCATGAACCCCAATTTAAGCATACGGCAGCAACGTAGCGGCAACTTGAATTTTAATCAGCAGATGCAAATGAGTGTGGTGGGTAATATCGGTGAAAAATTAAAGTTAAGGGTGAATTATGATACCGAATCCATGTTTGATTTTGATAGGCAATTTAAGGTTTCGTATGAAGGGTTTGAGGATGATATTATTAAAAAGATAGAGGCGGGGAATGTGGCATTGCCGCTAAAAAATTCTTTGATTCAAGGGTCTCAAAACTTATGGGGGATTAAAACAGAAATGCAATTTGGTCCTGTGTGGGTTACGGCAATTGCTTCGCAACAAAAAAGTAAAACGAATGAAATCATTATAGAGGGGGGTAAGCAGCAAACCCCTTTTGAGATTAAAGCATCGGATTACGATTATAATCGTCATTTCTTTTTAAGTCATTTCTTTAGGGCGCGTTATGAAGAGGCTTTAAAAGACTTGCCTTTAGTCAATTCGGGGATTAATATTATTCGGGTTGAGGTTTGGGTAACGAACCGCTCTAATGCCTCTACAACAAACACGCGTAATGCTGTAGGGTTTGTAGACTTAGGAGAGGGGTTAACTTCGTACGGAGGCGTGATTTATAACACTGCTCGGGTGATTCCTACACAGCCCTATCCCAGTAATTATGCTAATAATCTTTATGAACAAATCATTGGAGACCCTGATATACGGAATCGGACTACTTGTGTAGCGGCACTGCAGGCATTAGGATATGAAAACGGAAAAGATTTTGAGTTTGTAGAAAACATGCGCCGTTTGAATGAAAACGAATACTATGTTAATCGTCAATTGGGGTATATTAGTTTGAATACGCGTTTAAATCCGAATGATGCTCTGTTTGTGGCGTTTGAGTATACGATTGCGGGGATAGATAGTGTTTTTCGTGTAGGGGAGTTTTCCAATGACCAGCCAGCAGACCCAACCAACAACAATGTGTTGTTTTTAAAAATGTTAAAGCCACCTGCGATACGACCTACCTTAGATGGTAAACCTTATCCAACTTGGGATTTAATGATGAAAAATGTTTATTCTTTGGGGGCTTATAACTTAAGTCCCGATGGATTTGATTTACAAATTTATTATGAAGCTATGGATGGTAGTGGCGACATCAATTATTTACCGACGTCAGATGTTGCGAATATTCCTTTATTGCAGGTTTTTGCTTTAGACCAACTTAGAAACAACATGGAAAGGGGTCCTGATAATCGTTTTGATTTTATTCCGAATGTGACGGTGATTCCTGATAAGGGGGTTATTATTTTCCCTGTATTGGAACCTTTTGGTAGTCATTTAGTTCGTCAATTTAAGACGAATAGGGAGGCAGATTCGGCGTTATATGCGTTCACACCTTTGTATAGGATGACTCAGCCAGATGCTGTTCAATATTATCCGCATTTGAATCGTTTTAAACTTAAAGGCACGTATCAATCGGCGGCAACGGGTTCGGAAATCTTTTTAAATGCGATTCAAATCACGCCTGGGAGTGTGCGGGTCTTTGCCGGCGGTATCCCATTGCAAGAAGGCGTAGACTATACCGTGGATTATAATGTAGGAAAAGTGACTATCTTAAATCAAGGGGTACTTAGTTCAGGACAAACCATTCGCATCACTTTTGAGAGCAATGAATTATTTGCCATACAACAAAAAAGTTTATTAGGGGCGCGTTTAGAATGGCGGGCTTCTAAGAACTTTACCATTGGTGGAACCGTACTTCATTTAGTAGAACGTCCTTTAGTGAATAAAATCCTTATTGGAGACGAGCCTGTTGCCAATTGGCTTTGGGGATTAGATGTTAGTCTTCAGCAATCTTCTAAAATGCTTAGTCGTTGGTTAAGTCATTTACCTTTTTATAGTACCGATGCCCCTTCTAATATTCGTTTACATGCGGAGTTTGCTCAGTTCATTCCTCGTTTTCCTAAGCAAATTCGTCAAGGTGGGGATGCAAGAGGAACCGCCTACATAGATGACTTTGAAGGAGCTCGCTATAACTTAGATTTATCTAATCGTAGTGATTGGGTTTTAGCTTCTATTCCTTCTAAAATTCCTGACCCAGACCCTGACAATCCTTTAGCAAAAGGGTTCACAAGAGCAAAGATTGCATGGTATCATATAGACCCGCTTTTCTTTACAAACCCAAGGACATTTGGTTATGATAGAAATCATCCTGCGCTGAATAATCATTATAGTCGTCAAGTAGACCCCCGAGAGGTGTTTCCTAATCGTACGGTTGCAGGGAATAATTTATTAACGACGTTTGATGTGCGTTATATTCCTTATTTACGAGGTCCTTACAATTATCAGACAGACCCTGCGAAGTTAAATCCTGATGGGACTTTTAAGTATCCTGAGGAGAATTGGGCGGGAATTATGCGGCGAACTACAGGTAATACCGACTTTGAAGCAGCAAACTTTGAATACATAGAGTTTTGGATTATGGACCCCTTTATCTATAATCCGAATCACAGCGGGGGATATTTGATTTTTAATCTTGGTCGTATTAGTGAAGATATTTTACCTGATGGCAGGCGGGCGTATGAACATGGGTTACCGACGAACGAGGCGGACAATGCTGCGGATAGGAACTTAACTCGTACGGCATGGGGTAGGGTACCCGATATACAGACTCCTGTAACCGCTTTTGATAATGACCCCAATGCAAGACAATTCCAAGATGTGGGATTAGATGGGTTACGAGATGAAGATGAACGCACGTTTTTTGCAGATTATTTAAATGCGATTGCACAGGTGGTTACTGACCCAGAAGCTTTAGCGCGCATACAACAAGACCCCAGCGGTGATAATTTCCGCCATTTTTCGGATGATGTCCCGGGCGTAAGTGACCCCTCTATTTTAGATAGGTATTTAGATTTTAACGGTATGGAAGGCAATTCTCCCCCCAGCTCTACGGATGCTAATCAGCAATTTGTTCGTGCTGCAACAACACGTCCCGATGTAGAAGACATCAATGCCGATGGTACTTTAAATACTATTGAGTCCTACTGGGAATATGTAGTAGAGCTGCGTCCTGATAAAATGCAAGTGGGTCAAAACTATATTGTAGACATGCGAAATGCTTATGTGAAACTGCCTAATGGTACAGATACTACCGTACGTTGGTATTTATTCCGTATTCCTTTACGTGAAGGAACGCCTGTGGGGAATATTCAAGATTTTAAATCCATTGATTTCATTCGTATGTATTTTACAGGCTTCAAAGAAGAAATTATTCTTCGTTTTGGGAAGTTTCAATTAGTTGCCCTTTCATGGCGACGCTACCTTGGAGATTTATCAGAAAACATTGAAAATGTTGGTGAGCCTGGCGTATCTAACACTTTCTTTGAATTAGGAACGCTAAACATTGAAGAAAATGGCAATAAACAGCCGTTTAATTATGTGATTCCTCCGGGGGTAGAGCGTCAACAAATTCCTGGTTCGCCTATTTCTGGGTTATTGCAAAATGAGCAATCTATGGTGATTCGGGTTTGTGATTTACAAGATGGGGATGCCAGAGCGGCATTTAAAAATGTGCAATATGATTTCCGTTTTTATGAGCGGCTCCGTTTGTTCTTTCATTTAGAAGCATGGGATAGAATGCCTTCTGCAAAACCCTTAGAATGTGGTGATGTGGTTGCTTTTGTTCGTATCGGTACTGACTTTCTAAGTAATTACTATGAATATGAAGTTCCTTTATGCCCCAGTGACCCTGCTTTTCCTTCAGACCCTGCCAACGTTTGGAATAATATTTTAGACGTTGTTTTATCGGAGTTAGCTGAAGCAAAATTCCAAAGGGATTTAGCGGTAGAGCAGGGACAAGCCAGTTATACCAAGCGTTTCCGTTATGTAAGTAGTTCGGGACAAGTGATTTATGTCCTTGGTACACCGCGCTTAGACCAAGTAAAAACCATTATGATTGGGGTTCGTAATCCTTCTGATGATGGTTTGCCTTTGTGTGTTGAAGTATGGTTTAATGAATTACGGGTAGCGGACTTTATCCAAGACCCCGGTTATGCCGCTAATGGGAAGTTAAATATTCAATTAGCCGATTTAGGTAATCTTTCTTTAGCGGGAACTTACAAAACACCTTATTTTGGGAGTTTAGAGCAACGGATTCAAGACCGTTCCTTAGAGTGGAATAAGCGTTATGATGCGGCATTGAATATTCAATTAGGGAAGCTGTTGCCTGAGCGTTTAGGGTTACAGATTCCTGCTTATTTTACGTATAGTGAGCACATTATAGAGCCGTTGTATAATCCTTATAATCCTGATATTTTGACTCGTAAGGCTTTAGAGGCTTTACAGGACCCTGTTCAGCGGCGGGAGAAGTTTAATCAATGGATAACGTATCGGCGCACTTATAGTTATTCGTTTAATAATGTTCGTTGGTCGCCACCGAAGAAGAAAAAGAAGCCGTCGTTGCAGTTACAGAATATTCGTCCGGGGCTTATCAATCCTCAGCAGCCGCAACCGCAGAAACCAAAACAAAAGAAAAAACAAAAGCGGCCAGGACGCTTCCCCTGGTCTTTACAAAATTTTGCTTTTACGTACGGCTATTCTCGTACCGATGAGCATACTCCTCAGATAGAGGGACGTCTTCAAGAGCAATATCGTGGCGCTATTAACTACACTTATAGTCCTCAGTTAAAACCCTTAGAGCCTTTTAAACGCTTTGGTAAGAAACCCAATTTGATTTCTTCGTTCAATCTTTCGTTGTTGCCGCAGCGAATTTCTGCTGGGATTTCAGGGACGAGGAATTTTCAAGAAATCCGTTATAGGGTAGTGCGAGGGCAAGCAGCTATCCCCCCTGTGTACTTCCAAGACTTCCGTATCCAACGAAACTTTTCTATGCAATGGAATCTAACCCGTAGTTTGCGCCTACAATTTAATGCGAATAGTTCTGCTCGTGTAGACGAACCTTATGGACGTATCAACACACCAGAAAAGAAAGACACTTTAATGGAAAACATCTTTTACTACGGAAGAGACCCTGCAAGAGGAAAGTATCATCAAATAAACATTGGACGCACATTGCAGTATCAACATCAGTTGAGTGCAACTTATCAAGTGCCTACGCGCTTAATAAAGCCTTTAGATTGGATAAACGCTTCTGCTACGTATCAAGGGCGATTTGGTTGGCAGACAGCTGCTTTGCAAAACACCCGTTTCGGAAATACCATCAATAACGGCAGAACGATTCAAGGGAATATACAAGGCAACTTTGCAAACTTTTATAAAAAATTTAAGTTCATAGATGAGCTTTTGAAGCCTATACCGAAGAAAAATATTATATCTAAGTCCGATAGTTCTCGTGTAGAGGGAGATGAGCCGAGGGTGACAGGACAAAGAGCAGTAAAAGCACTTGCCCATTTGATTTTTAGCGTTAAAAATGTTCAAGTTTCTTATAATCGTAATGAGCAGACAACTTTACCGGGGTATATGCCTCGGGCTGGACTCATGGGATTGTATAATTATGAAGATTCGTTAACTGGACAGACTTCCTTAGCACCAGGATGGGAATTTGTCTTAGGAGAGCAACCTGTTTTAACAGAAGATGCTTGGTTTTCTGAGGCAGTACAAAAAGGTTGGATTACCAATGACCCGCGTTTTGCTGTGCCTTTCCAACAAACGCGCTCAGAACAACTGAACTTAAAAGCCCAATTGCAACCTGCACAAGATTTAACCATCAACGTCTCTTTTAATCGTACGCAAAGTGAAAGCTATGGCGGATTATTCGGATTTGACTCCCTGTCTTCTCAATACAAACTTTCTAATAGAAGTCTGCGTGGTAACTTTTCAACCAGCTATTTCGCCTTATTCACTGCATTTGAAAGTGCTAAACGGGAAAAATCTTTTGACTATTTAGAGAAAGAAGCCCGTAGAATTATTTCACAACGATGGAAGGAAGCAAATCCTAATTATTACAATAGTCCTAATCCGATGGAGATAGATGGATATTGGAATGGTTATTTAGGTTCTTCGCAAGATGTGTTAATCCCTGCTTTTTTAGCAACATATGGTCCACAGAAGGCAGAAAAGATTCCTTTATCGCCGTTCCCGAGAGTGCCTTTACCAAATTGGGATATTACTTATAACGGTTTAACGAAATTGGATTTGTTTTCAGACTTGTTTAGTAGTGCTTCTATACGTCATAGTTATCGTTGTACGTATACGGCTTCGTATTTATTAAATCTTAAAGCGGAGGATAAAGATGGTGATGGGTTTTCAGATGCTGTAGAGCCGTTAAGGAGTGTAGATAGTTTGCAGCAAACGAATCTTAACCTTTATAATTTCCATCCTTTCTTAGTGATTCAAAGTGTTAGCATAACGGAAAGTTTTTCACCGCTTTTGGGGATTAACTTACGTTTTGATAATGGTATGAGTGCTACAGTAGATTTTAAACGTAGTCGCACGATTACTTTAAACATTGGTAGTTTACAGATTTCGGAGAATCGTAATACAGAATTGCGTTTGGCGTGGAATTGGAAGCGTCAGGGCATGGGTGGACCTATTACGATTTTTGGGAAAGTGATTGATTTAAGGAATACGATTACATATCGTATGGAAATTACTTTGCGTAACACACGTCGTTTTAATCGTACTTTAGATTCGGGGATTATTCAGCCCATTGGTGGGAACTTTAATTTAATTATCAAGCCTTCTGTAGATTACATGATTAACACACAATTGACTGTAAGGGTTTATTTTGAGAAGAATATTAATAATCCTGTATTATCTACGTCGTATCCGACACGTTTTACGGCATTTGGGATTCAGGCGCGGTTTACTTTAACGAATTAAGGTTTTTACTCCATAGGGGTAATAAAAATAGGATTAGTGCAGGTAGGGCGTAAGCGCTTTGGGGATACCAGTGTAGTAGTGCATAGCCGATGACAGGTCCCATGATTCTTGCTAAGCTTTCAGCGGCGGAGGTAGCGCCTTGGAGTCTTCCTTGCATAGTTTGGGGAACTTTCTTAGAGAGCAGGCTTAAGATAGCGGGCACCATGAAGCTATTGCCTAAGGTGGTTGGAATCATCATTAACAGAAATAGCCAGAGATAAGGGGAGAAGGCGGCGAAAAATAGTCCGGCACCGCCAATAAGCATTCCAAGTAACAACATGGTTTTATCTCCTAAGCGGTGGGCATAGCGACGAACCAAGAAACCTTGGAAGAAAGCCCCTAAGCCACCAAGGAAACTGAGCATGTAGCCGACATGGTGTTCTTCTACTCCTGAGAAACGTCCTTTTACAAAAATGGGAAAGGTTGTTTGGTAGATAGCAAAAGTGCTCCATAGTAAGAAATCTATTAGAATCAAGGTGTTTACATGGGGCATTTTTAGAAAATACAAAAGTTGTTGGATGGGATTAAGGGATATTTTTTGTTTTTGTGAAAGGGTTTCAGGGAGGTAAAGCCATGCTAATAGTAGGGTTAGGAGGGTGAATCCTAAGGCGATTAATAGGGGGACGTGGTAGCCTAAGGGCATAGTAAAGCCACTGATAGCAGGACCGATGATGAAACCTAATCCGAAGGCGGCACCTAAGATACCATAGCCTTTGGCTCTATCTTTTTCACTTAATAGGTCGGCGATATAGGCTCGGGCGATGCTTACATTCCCCCCTGAGAGCCCATCTATAAGTCGTCCAAGAAATAACATCCATAGGTTTTGAGCAAAAGCCATGATAGCAAACCCTATAGCGGTTCCTAAAAGACTTAAAAGCAGTGCAGGACGTCTACCATAGCGGTCTGCGATGCTCCCTACAAAAGGCGCCCCTAATAATTGTGCAATAGAAAACGTTCCGAATAATAATCCGATTACCCAAAAAGAAGCACCATAGTGTTTAGCATAAAAAGGAAGTAATGGGATAATAAGTCCGAATCCGATGGCGTTGACAAATAAGATTGCAAATATTACGAAGAGCGTTTTTTTCACTTGAGCAGAATATAGTTTTTATATTCAAACAGACGTTTTCCTGTTTTTTCTTCTATCCAATGCAGAAGGCGGTCTTTCCATTTCATTGTGCTTTTAGAGGGGTCGTAGTGGAATTCCCAGTCTTTTGCTGCGATATAGGGTTGCATGTATTTAGGATGGGTGCCTTGGAAGAGGCTGAGTTTATCTACTTGGTTGAAATCAAAAGGTTTTTTAAGGCGGTGTTTTTGTATCCATTGGTCGCTGTGCCACCAACGATGGAAGTCATTGACCTTTTTTTGTAACAAGCGGGGATTGCGGCAGTAGGAATAATGGTAAACATGGACGTTTGCCAATAGTACTTTTAGTTTTTCTCCTCGGTGTCCTTGTTCATAAGCGGTTTCTGAGGGATATTTTCTAAATCCTTGGGCGTCTTTATAAGCACGGATGACACCTCGGTTTTTAAAAGCCCGAACTTCGTAGCGATAGGCTTTTCTGCTGGTGCGGATATAGCGGTAATCACCCCAAAAATGGTAATAGTGGAACAGCAATCCATCTACTTCGGGGCGTTTATCGGCTTCTTCTATGGCTTTTAGCAAGTTTTCGTATTCGTTTTCGTGGAGGACCTCATCGGCTTGGAGATGTAAGATCCATTTGCCTTTCATGGCTTTGATGCCGATGTTAGCTTGTTGGGCTAAGATACGTCCTCCTTGACGTAGTTGTTCGTCCCATTGGGTGTCAATAATGCGGATTTTAGGTTCGTTCAAGGCGGCGATGGCTTCTCGGGTGCCATCATCACTATCACCTACTACCACTACTAACTCTTCTACTAAAGGTAGTAGTGACTTTATGGTTGCAAGGAAAGGGAAACCGAAACGAATGCCGTTTCTTACGTAAGTGAATCCTGTAATGTACATAGTTGTGCGTTAAAGACACGTTCAAAGCTTTTGATGAGATGTTGTTTTACTTCTTCTATAGGTACTTCGTGTCCTAATTCTTTAGCCATGGAGGTAACTCCTTTGTCTTTGATGCCACAGGGGACGATATAAGAGAAGTATTTTAAGTCGGTATTGACGTTTAGTGCTAAGCCGTGCATGCTGACCCATCGGCTACAGCGGATGCCGATAGCGGCGATTTTTTCAGGATTTGCACTGTGGGTGCGTACCCATACCCCTGTTAGTCCTGCAATTCTATCGCCATGGATGCCATAGTGGGCTAAGCATTGGATGATGGCTTCTTCTATATTGCGTAAAAACCAATGGAGGTCGGTTTTGAAGTTTTCTAAGTCTAAGATAGGATACGCAACAATTTGTCCAGGACCATGATAGGTAATATCTCCGCCGCGGTCAATAGGATAAAAAGCAATGTTTTCTTTTTTTAGGGTTGCTTCGTCTATGAGCAGGTGTTCTGGGTTCCCACTTTTGCCTAAGGTGTAGGTATGAGGATGTTCACATAGGATAAGATAGTTTGGCGTAGGTTGTGGTTTTTGTTGTTTTCTATTTTGTAGTTTGATTGCTACAATGGAATCCAGAAGTTTTTTTTGTTTTTCCCATGCTTCTTTAAAGGGGATTTGTCCCCAATCTATGACGTAAATAAGCCGATTTGCCATTTTTAGTTTTTGTTTTATAGAGAAAGGAAGCGCTTTGCAGTGCAGTTGATAGAAGTTTTCTAAGGTTGTTGGGTGTTCAAGCAGGTAAGGATAGTATAACAGAACAGGGAGGGTTTTTAGAAAAGCTCTTCGGTTCACAGAGCAAAGTTAAGTAAAATACGACTAAGAGGGTTTTCTTTTAGGGGGAAGAAGCAAGGGTTTATAAATCAGGAAATGTTGGTTTTCAAAAAGTTTTTTTATCCACCCTTTTTTAAGACATTGTTGAAGAAAGTTATATAGAGGCTCATTTTCCATTTTAGGTTTTTTTTCTATAATCCATAATTTTACTTGGTGTTTCAAATAGGTTTGGTAGCAGGTATAAAGGTTTTTGCAGTGTTTAGGGGGGATGGGGGGCATACTGGGGCGTCGTGTGAAATAAGTTAAAAACGTAGGCACATAGAATACACATCTGTCTTTGGGAGTAGTGTGGTGTTTTACTATTGCGAGCATTTCTTGGGTGGATTTTTCATGATAACTGCGAGAAAATTCCCATTGCCATTTTGTTGTTAGTTGAAAGTATTTTATTGCATAAAATAGCAACAAGGAGGACCATAGGGCTATTCTCCAGTAGGGATTTGAGCGGAATACTTTGGCAATGGCGTGGGTTAGGAATAACAATGTTAAAGGGAGGATGGGTAGAATAAAGCGGGCTAAACCGACAACCCAAAGCCAAATGGTTCCATAATAGGCAAAGAAAAATAAAAAGATGATTTGCCAACGGGGATAAAAAATTATTTTGTATTTTATAAGGACGTATAGAGTTGCAATCCATAGGGCTATCCAAAATAATTTAGTTCCCCAAGTAACTTTTTCTCGTCCGATAAATAATCCCCAGTGCAAAAGCATGCCAAGGAGTTTGCGTGCTTTGGCTATCCAAAAGGAAAGGAAGTAGTCTTTATGAAAAGCATTTTTCCAGTGGTCTAAAAGCATGGGTAAATAGGTATTTTGGAGTTGTTTGCTGCTGCTAATGTCAAAGGTTTTATCTAAGAGCCACCATAAGGTTATTATGATTAGAGGAGGTAGCAGTATTAAAAGCCAGCGGTGTTGTTTAATAGAGCGCCATCGCCATAGGACAATACCATAAACACTTAAAAGTGCTATGCCTATGGTGCGGGTAAAAAGAACAGCAAATAAACTAAGACTCCATAATACAATCCACCAAGGAGATAGTTGGTGTGAAGATTGGAAAACGTAAGAGAAAATTTTTAGTGTTAAAAATAGCGCGATACTTAAGAACATTAAAAAAGGTATATCGGACATGATCACTTCTTTATTTATCCATACGAAGGGGTTTAGTGCTGTTAGCGTAGTGGTCCATAAGGCAATAGCGGGGGAGGTTACATATCGGAGGGATAAATAAATAAACCACAGGGCAATAATCCAGCAAAAGGTAATTATCCATTTAAGATGTTCTATGTCACCGTTCCATAATGCCATGAAGGGAGCTAATAGAAAGGAAAAGCCTGGTGGAGGTCCTTGGAAAGGAAGGGTATGCAAACCTTCTGGTGAGGACTGAAGAATATCAAAGGCGTAAAAAGGGCGCCCTTCTAGTAAATTCCGTGCAAATTGCAGATAACAAAATACATCTCCTATAATGTAATCTTGCCCCTTTCTTAATGAAAACCAATAAAAGAGTACTACAAAAAGGCTTAAAATCGCTATAAAAAACTTTTCTTTGTACTGCAACGAAAATGAACGGGGTTTCATTAGTCTTTGCAAAACTAAAAAACGCTTTGCTAACTTTTTATTCTTTCACAATGGTAAAGCGTTTTATACTCCTTTCGTAGGAAAGAAGTACCATATAGGTGCCCGGGGAAAGTTTTTTAAATGCTTCTTGAAAGTCCTTATATAAGTTAGAAAAGGTGTCTTGATAGGATAGTAATCGTTTTCCTTGGAGGTTGTACACTTTTATTGTTATCGGGGTAGAGGGGGCAATGCCGCTGATGTATAAAGTGGTTTTTGTCGGATTAGGATAAACAACAGGATTTTGCTGGTTTTCCAAGACAGCAATCACAGGTGAATAGCCCATTGTGCCAGTAGAGGTTTTATAACGCACTTGATAGTAAAGGATTGGAATAGCTTCTGGTTGGTCCCAGTATTGATAAAGACGTCCTTGGAAGGGGATAGTAGCGATAACAGAGAAATGTTTTCCGTCGCTGGAGCGTAGGAGTTCAAAGTGTTGTATGGGTTCATTATCTAAGGCGATTTCCCATTGAAGCTGTACTGCAGTTTCTTTTCTTTGCCCCCAGAAATACAGGAAGGTGATAGGAAGGACTGTAGAGGCTTCGGCAATGGTAAAGTCTGAAAAGCCTGTGAAGTTATCTCTACGGATTCCTGCAGCGAGGTTATTAGAGGGTGGAACGAACACCGATGTAGGGTCTTTTGCCCAAGCAAAGGTTTCATTCGGACGCTTTACAATAGTGAAATAAGCAGAGCCGTAGAAGGGGTTGAAATAAAGAGGATTGGGAAATACAATAAGGTCATATTGCAATGGAGTATTGCTGCTTAGGTTACAGCGCCAAAAGCCTTCTGTAGTGTTGTTTTGATAGTCTACAATACGGTCAAAGGTGTAGGGATTGCCACCAATGATTTCACTAAAAGCAACTAAAGCTTGTTTTGCTCCTTGGAAAAATTGAACGCTAAGCGTGTCGCTGCTACTAAGGGTTGTTGGTAAAAACTGCAATAGTTCATAGTCGCTGAGTCCTCCTACGGGGAAGTCATAAGTAGTGTTGCTGTTGACGTTTCTTATAAGTTTTCCGTAGACGTAGGAATTGGTGTTGTGAAGTTGTACAGCGTTAGCGGCGGGGTTAAGGACATGAATCCATGTGTTTTGGGTGCTATCGTCTAAGAGCCCTGCTTCTAAGAAGAGGGTGTCTTGTATATAGATGGGGTTTTGGATTTCTACGATACCGTTTAGTTGGTTGGTTCGTAGTTTAGCGAAGGTTTCTATTCCTGCGGCGTTCCAAAGGGTGTCTATGGTGGTTGGGTCATCTACGAAGATGATTTCGCTGTTGCCTTCTCTAAAGGCGGTTTCATCTCGGTAGTTCATCCAATTGTGGCTTATGAAGATGGTGCCGTCGTTGGTGGTTGGATTGCCATCATCCATATTTAAGACGCCATTACCTTGGATATGTAAGGAACCATGGACATAAAGTTGTTTTGTAGGGTCTCCTGCGCCGTCTAAAACCCTTCCAGTGATATAGAGGTTTTTACAATGGGCAGTACGATTAGGTTGTAGATGGCAATCTCTGAAGGCAGTAGGGGGGATAGTAGCATCTATAGTGGGATCTGGGACGACGTAGCGGGACCAATTACATCCATTGAACCAATTATTATCTTGCGAGCCATGCCAGAATCCAAGGGCTTCTTTACCGATAATGGTTAAAGATTGAACTTTATGGGCTTCGAACACGGGTCCTGGGATGGAGTTGCAGCTTCCTGTGTTGCCTGCGGTCCAGTTCATTGTTGTGTTGGTGATAGCGCCCAAGAGCTCTTCTTGAGTTCCTGTAGTGAGGGAGAAGTTGTAGATAGATTCTTTTAAGAAGTTCATAGCGATGTTTAGGCATTGGAATTCTGGTGGGAGGTAGGAGGTTGTGGCGGTGGCGCTGCCGTCGTTATCGGGTGGGGCTTCGCCACTAAGCCAGCCGTTCGTTGTCCCCGCAAACACTATCGTTCCACTAAATTCCCATTCATTGTTTGGACCTACAGGACCGCTCATAGTTCCTTGTAAAATAAATACTTGGTCGCCACTGTTGGTGTTCATGTCTAAGGCGTTAAGGTTACCGCTGTTGACAATCACCCAGTCTGTAGCACAAACAGGCTGTGCACAAGGCATATTGATTTGGCAAGGTGGGTCGTTAGCATTGCCAAAAACGACAAAAAACGGTGTTCCTGCGGGAATCCCAGCACCTTGGTATTCTAATTCTACCCAGCCTTCTCCACTGCGGAAACGATAGAGGTTAGGTCCTATTTGTCTTAAGTAGGCATTATCGGTGATGATGATGCGGGTTCCGGGGATGATGTCTTTAAAAGCGATGAGCGCGATGCTGTCGTTTGTTGTACCGCCGCCAGCACAACCAGGGTCACATACATTGAAGTCCACACCTACAATCACTATATCGCCTGGACCTAAGGGAGTAGTGTTGGTTACTTCAATCACAGGGCTTATAGCTGTTGGTAAAGCACAACCGTTTGCCGCTAAGGTTTTAAATCCTAATTGGTCTAACTGTAAGTCGTTCCATGTATAGCTGCCGTTGATAAGCGTTTGGGTAAGTCCTGAGGCGCTGAGTAAGTTGCCTGTACCGCTGTTTAACGAAAGGGTTACGCTGCAATTGGCATCTAAGTCTACGTTTCCATAAGCATCGGTTGCTTGGAGTGTTAGGGTAAAGTTAGCGTTTTGTGCTACGGTAGTAGGAACGTAAGCATAGGTGAATTGGGTTGCGGTTACTGTAATGCGGTTGTTGGTGCTTCCTGATTCTACATCGGCACTGGTGGCGAATTGGCTACTGGCACCATTAACCACAGTAAAGTTTGTGTGGTTAACTTTGAAGGCTAAGATTTTATTATCAATGCTGGTTTTCCATGTACCTAAGTCTGTGAGCAGCCAAATACGGAGTTGGTAGGTTTTACTGGTGTTGTCGGCAATGTAGCCAAGGTCACCAGGGTTAGTACTGAGATTGGTGAATACGATTTGATTTGCAGTGATAATGCCGTTAGCGACGTTTATGCCGTCGGTTAATGTAGCACCTGCGATGACTTCATTCCAGTTTATGATAGCGTTTCCAGTTCCTTGGTCTATGCGGATTTCTGTGATGAGGGTTGCAGCGGTGTCGGCAGAAGGGTTCAAAGCATCGTCTATGACTTCAAAGTCAAAGTTCATGACGGCTAAGGTGGGAGTAACAGTAGTGGAGGGGATAGTGAGCGCTTCTGGTGATGCGCCTGCTTGAACAATGGTTGCCGTACCTGTAGGGATGGCTGCAGTACCTCTTAGTTCAAAGTTATAGGGGTTTTCATCGGGGTCGTTGTTAGCGAAGCTGATGGTAGCGGTTTTTAATCCGGGCGGGTTGTTTGCTGTAAAACGGATAGTAAAGGTTGTTGTTGCACCAGGAGGCAGGGTTATAGGGAAGGTTCCTGCAACCAAAATGAAGTCTGAGGATGGGGTAATGGTTGGGGGTTGTATAGTTAGGTCTTGTCCTCCTGTGTTTTGTATGGTGAAAGTAACGTCTAAGAAGTTTCCTATGAAGACAGCACCGAAGTCGTAGCTGCCTGTGTCGTCGGGGATTTCCGTGGTACCTTGGAGCACTTTCATATCGGGTTCGTTTTTGATAGAGCGGATGCGAACGTTATTAAGGATGAATTCATCTCTTGAGCCGCCACCTCCTGCGTCATTGCTATACCAGCGTAAATAGAAATAAGCACCGTCGGGGATGTTAACGCTTAAGGTTTCTGTAAAGGTTTGGTCTATTTCGGGTGGAGTAGTGGCTGCAGCAGGTGAAGTATAGTTGCTTGTGGTGGGGTTGTAGGTAATATCGTCGTAGGAATATTCTAAATTAAAGGTATTGGAGCGGTTTTGGTCGTTGATGACTCGCAAGTCATAGGAGATTTCCAGTTGGGTGATGGTGCTTCCTGTGTTGTTTAGGATGCGGAGTCTGAAGTCACCTGGGGTGAAGTCTGTGCCTGTGGGTTGGACCATGAGTCCCATGTCGCCGCCACCGAAGTCGTAGGCGTAGACGCCTCCTGTGAGGACGCTTCCTGTGGATAGACCTCGGGCAAAGTCACCTGTAGCAGCGGTTGCACCCCAAGTTAGATTCCCATCGCTTAATCCTGTTACAATCCATGTGTTGGAATTCAATAAACCGCCTCCGCCACCAGGCTGAAACCCAGAACCATTGAAAGCATCAAAGGTTTCAGTGTAAGTTGTGTTATGAACGTCTATGCTTAACTGGGCTTGCACCTGAAAGATGAAAATCAAACTAATACTCCATTGTAAAAGACGCTGCATAGAAATTATGACTTTACTTTCCGCATACAAAATTAAAATAAAAGAGCGGAACCATCCATAGATTTTAGACTGGATTGTGGAGGGATGTAAAAAGTGATATAAAACTTATGAAATATTTAACCTTGTTTCTTGACTAAACTGGCGGTCATTTCTGCCTCACAAACCACTTGTCCGTTCACATACCCCTTGCCTACCATTTTACAGATATTGCGTTTCAAGCTTACTAATTCTAACTTAAAATGGATTTGGTCGCCAGGTCGAACGGGTCTTCTAAATCGGGCTTTATCTACAGCAAGAAAATAAACCCAATAGTCTTCAGGATTGTCAATGATGTTTAGTAATAAAATACCTCCCACTTGTGCCATGGCTTCTAATTGCAGCACAGCGGGCATGATAGGATTCCCTTCAAAATGACCAACAAAGAAAGGTTCGTTAATGGTAACATTTTTAATTCCTTCTATAGAGTTTTCATCAAAACGGGTAATTCTATCTACTAACAAAAAAGGGTAGCGATGGGGCAAAATCTTTTGAATAGCGTGGATATCAAACACAACACCTTCGGCACTGGTCTTTTGATAGCGTTTAATAATTTGTTTTTGTTTAATCTTGGATTGAATTTTCCGTGCAAAGGCGATGTTTGCTTTGTGTCCAGGACGCGCTGCTAAAATCTGTGCTTTTAGGGGTGCACCTAAAAGAGCTAAATCGCCTATTAAATCTAATAGCTTGTGTCGTGCAGGCTCATTAGGAAAGCGCAACTGCGTGTTATTCAAAATCCCTTCTTTGCGAATTTCTACCTTAGGGTTATCTAACAAACGTGCTAATTCTTCTAATTCCTCCTTGGAAGGCACTTTGTCTACTAAAACGATAGAATTTTCCAGACTTCCTCCTTTGATATAACCTTCTTTTAGCAGAGGAAGGACTTCATGTAAGAAGCAAAATGTGCGTGCAGGAGCGACTTCCGTTTCAAAATCATCTAAACGCACTAAGGTAGCATGTTGGATTCCTAAGAACGTAGAGCCGTAATCTATCATTACTGTGGCTCTAAAATCATCCAACGGCAGTGCTGCTAAATCTACCTGATTAGTATCATCCTGGTAGTGAATAGGCTCCTCTATCACATAAAATTCTCTATTGGCTCTTTGTTTTACGGTTCCTACCTCTTTAAGTTTTTGCACATAGGGTAAAGCACTTCCATCTAATGCAGGCAATTCAGGACCATGAACTTCTACCAACACATTATCAATTTGCAATCCCATTAAGGCGGCTAAAAGGTGTTCTACTGTATAGATGCGCACGCCTTCTTTTTCTAAGGTGGTAGAGCGTTCTGTGTCTGCGACATGCTCTAAAGAGGCTTCTATAACAATAGGGGGCGATACATCTACTCGTTTGAACTTAATTCCAAAGTTCTCTGGAGCAGGATGTAGGGTAACTTGCACTGCCTCCCCTGTATGTAAACCCGTGCCTTCTAAGGAAAAAGGATATTTAATCGTATGCTGCTTCAAATACATGCGGGCAAAATTAGCAATTTCTATCTTTGTCCCGTGCTACGCTTTATTAAAGACCTCGGTCATTACTGCATTTTGATGGCACAAGTTTTTAAACCCTCTGAACGCTTCTCCATTTATTACCATTTAACCATCCATGAAATCGTTACTATCGGTATAGGTAGTTTGGTGATTGTGTTGACTACTTCTGTTTTCGTTGGTGCTGTAACTACAGTGCAGACTGCTTATCAATTAGTAAGTAGTTTAATTCCCCGTTCAACGATTGGCGCTGTGGTTTCTGCTTCGGCGCTTTTAGAATTAGCGCCTACCATCACTGCTTTGGTATTAGCAGGTAAAGTGGGTTCTAATATTGCTTCTCAACTGGGCACTATGCGGGTTACAGAGCAGATTGACGCTTTAGAAGTAATGGGGGTGAATTCCGCTTCTTATTTAATCCTTCCTAAAATCTTAGGGGGATTAGTAGCAATTCCTGCATTGGTTATTATCAGTGCTTTTTTAATCCATGTTGGCGGCATTATAGCAGGGGACCTTACAGGAGAAGTTACCCATACAGAGTTTGCCATCGGTGTAAGAGAATATTTTGAAAGTTTTCAAGTTACTTTTATGATGATTAAAGCCATTACTTTCAGTTTAGTTATTACCACTATCTCGTCTTTTTATGGTTATACTGTCGTTGGCGGCGCTTTTGAAGTAGGTAAAGCAAGCACCAAAGCCGTCGTTACCTCTTGCATCGTCGTACTTCTAATGGACTATGTCTTAGCCCAGTTCCTGCTATGACCATCGTGATTAAAAACATAAAAAAGCGTTTTGAAGACAAAGAGGTGCTTAAAGGAATCTCTTTTGAATTTGAACGGGGGAAGATTAACATGATTATCGGTGCAAGCGGTAGTGGTAAAACAGTACTGACAAAATGCATGGTCCGTTTAATGGAACCCGATGAAGGAGAAGTTTATTATGATGGCATAAACATTTTACAAGCCGATAGCAAACAATTGCGACAAATTCGTAGAAAAATTGGGATGTTGTTTCAATCTGCAGCTTTGTTTGATTCGTTAACAGTAGCAGAAAACGTTGCATTTCCTTTACGGATGTTTACGCGTTGGAGTGAAAAAGAAATTATGGAACGGGTTCGTTATTGTTTGCATAGAGTAAACTTATATGATGTGGAGAACCTTTATCCTGGGGAGTTATCAGGTGGTATGAAAAAGCGTGTAGGCATTGCCCGAGCTATTGTTTTTAATCCTACTTATCTCTTTTGCGATGAGCCCAATTCGGGTTTAGACCCTAAAACCGCTGCCGTTATTGACGACCTAATTAAAGAACTTACTGAAGAAATGAATACAACTACCGTAGTCATTTCTCATGATATTCGCAGCGTTATGCAAATAGGAGATAAGATTTTATTTCTTTACAATGGTCGCAAGGAGTGGGAGGGGCACCCTTCAGAAATCCGTTATAGCGATAACCCCCATTTGATTGAATTTATAGAAACTTCTGGGGTTCGGGTGTAGTCGTTATTCGGAGATTGCTTGTAATTCTTTCTTTTTTAACAAGGCTTTTACTTTTTTAAGGTAGCAGGGGCGTATTCATACTCGTTATTTAAAGC
>WFXK01000073.1 GCA_015490695.1 Bacteroidota bacterium
GTGTATAAGAGACAGGGACAATACTGGCTCCCATAGTATTTAAGCATTTATTAAGCAAAAATACGCTTTTTCTTTTTTCCCTGCAAACTAAAAAGGGGCGGCTTTCGCCGCCCCTTCATTAACGAATAAACAACATCTCTCTATACTTAGGTAAGGGCCAATAGCTATCATCCACAATCTGCTCTAAACGGTCACAATGCTTACGTATCACTTCTAAAAATGGAAATACCTCTTTACGATATCCCATCGCCTTCTTTACAATATCTTGCTCTTGATTCCACCGCTTCCGTGTTGCTATTAACTCCTCTACCAAAGACTTAATTGCCTGAACATGCTGCGTAATCTCTTTAATCAATGCTATATGTACATTAGCCTCCTGCTCTAATCCTGCATTTTTTAAGTTCTGTACCGTCTGTGCAAGGTCATTTTGATAACGCAATGCTGCAGGAATTACTTGATTAAGCGCCATCTCACCTAATATACGTGCTTCTAATTGAATAGTTTTTACATAACGCTCCAATAAAATATCTCTACGGGCTTTTAGTTCTCGTTCTGTTAGAACATCATGTTTAGTAAAGAGTTTAATGGCTTTATCTGTAGTGTAAGCCAACAATGCTTCAGGAGTGCTTTCAATATTAGGCAATCCTCGGCGTTTTGCCTCTTGCTTCCATGCTTCGCTGTAATTATCTCCGTCAAAGCGAATGGGTTTGCTTTCTATAATAAATTCTCTAATGGTTTCTAAAATGGCTTCACCTTTTCGTTTCCCTTCTTTACGTCTTTGTTCTACCCGTTCTAAAAACGTTTCTATTGCATCTGCAACAATCGTATTGAGCACAATCATTGCCGAGGCGTTATTTGCTGAAGCGCCCACAGCACGCAACTCAAACTTATTGCCTGTAAAAGCAAACGGAGAAGTACGATTTCTATCGGTATTGTCTCTAAGCACAGAAGGAATTTTACTCAAACGTAAACGCATAGGCACCTTAGGATGAATCTGGCTTTGAATACTTTTTTCTTCAATCTCTTGCAATATACGGTTGATTTCTTCGCCAAGGAAGACCGATATAATAGCAGGAGGAGCTTCATTAGCCCCTAAGCGATAATCATTCCCTGCAGACGCAATAGATGCCCTTAATAAGTCTGCATGCTCATAAATGGCTTTTAGAGTACATGCTAAGAAACTTAAGAAGCATAAATTATCCCGTGAAGTTTTTCCAGGTTCAAACAAGTTTTTTCCTGTGTTGGTGATTAAAGACCAGTTATTATGCTTTCCTGAACCGTTAATGCCAGCAAAGGGTTTTTCATGGAATAGGACTCTAAAGTGGTGTTTGCGGGCGATTCTATCCATTAAATCCATAAGGAGTTGGTTGTGGTCTACGGAAACGTTTAATTCTTCGAAGATAGGAGCACATTCAAATTGAGAAGGGGCAACTTCATTATGGCGTGTTTTGAGTGGAATACCCAGACGATAGGCTTCCCATTCTAATTCTTCCATAAAGAGGCGAACTCGTTCGGGTATAGAGCCGAAGTAGTGGTCTTCTAATTGTTGTCCTCTTGCAGGTGGGGCACCTATAACGGTTCTGCCCGCCATAATTAAATCAGGACGTTGCGCAAAAAAGGCTTCATCTATAAGGAAATACTCTTGTTCAGGACCCAAGGTTACTTTCACATGGGTAATGCCTCTGTAAAAGAGGCTTGCTAATCGGGTTGCTGCTTTGTCAATCACTTCAATAGAGCGTAAAAGGGGCGTTTTATAATCCAAAGCATCTCCATTATAAGAAACATACACCGATGGAATACAAAGCGTGTTTCCATAGATGAAGGCGGGCGAAGAGGGGTCCCATGCCGTATAACCACGGGCTTCAAACGTACTACGTAGTCCCCCACTAGGTAAAGAAGAAGCATCGGGCTCTTGTTGTAACAGTTCTGAGCCGTTAAAGCCACTTAAAGGTTTCCCCTCTATAAAATCATAAAAAGCGTCGTGTTTTTCTGCTGTTAGTCCTGTTAAGGGTAAGAACCAATGGGTGTAATGGGTTGCACCATGCGATAAAGCCCATTGTTGCATAGCATTAGCGATTTCATCGGCTAAGGCTTCTGAGATAGGTTCGCCGTGCTCCCACGCCTCAAACGCCCTCATAGCAGACTCAGATAAATAACGACGCATGACTTCCTTAGTAAAGACTAATTCGCCAAAGACTTCCGCTAAGCGCTTCGTACGCTTTATCCCCTGAACGCGCTCCCGACTCAAAATCAATTGAATAACCTCCGAACGTCCCATAATCCGTAAAGATTAAAAATTTCAACCGCAAAATTGAGTATTTAATCCCCAAAAAACAAGCCCATGTCTGTTTTTAACAGCCCACCTCCTGATTTTAGTACCCAAAAAAATTACAGATGAGTGTTTTTTAACCTTTCACTTTCCACAA
The DNA here is from genome assembly GCA_015490695.1 of Bacteroidota bacterium. Taxonomy (GTDB): domain Bacteria; phylum Bacteroidota; class Bacteroidia; order SpSt-205; family S141-50; genus S141-50. The sequence goes on from WFXK01000073.1 coordinate 2,427, forward strand.
AAATCAACCGTAAAAATGTTTTGCTCTTTCTATAAACTCAGAAAACACTGCTTTGAGCTGTGAAGGCAAAGTAGGTAAATAAGCATCCATCTTAGTTCCATGATATTGGGCTTTTAACCAAGGGATTAAAGGAAAAAAAGAAAGAATAAAACTGTAGTGGGGATAGTTTGCCTTTAAGTGCGATAGTTGTTCCAGCGCTTTTTGCCAATCTTGTGTCTCTAACCGCTGTTTTCTGAAAGGACCTTTGAAAAACCACAATAATAAAGTCTCTAATTCCCCTTTACGCTTTTGTCTTAAAATCAAATAATAAAAACTTCTTAAAC
>WFXK01000074.1 GCA_015490695.1 Bacteroidota bacterium
ATTTAGCCTTTAAACAAACCCGCATCCACGCAGGAGAAATTAAATCCAATGAAAATAAAACCTTTACCATAGAAGTAAAAAACATCGGCGAAAACCCCATTACCTTCCAAGACATCAAGGCTAAATCTATGTTCACCGTACTTTTTAATCCTCAAATCCTCTATCCATCACAAAAAGGACAAATCTTAATCAAATACCATGCTGATAAAGCAAAAGAAAATGGTTACATCTACGATAGAACCTTTTACGAAAATATTAAAATCGTAACGGATGATGAAGTCTATCCGCTAAAAGACGTTTACATCATTGGTAGCTTCAAAAAAATCTTTACCGAAGAGGAATTAAAAAACGCTCCTAAGATTGTGTTTGATGAGCTGGAATTTGACGGAGGCGATATTATTCAAGGCGATAAATTGGTACATGATTTCTATTTCAAGAATGAAGGTAAAGGGGATTTAATCATCCAAGACGTGAAAGCTTCTTGCGGTTGTACAGCAAGTAAACCCGAAAAAGAGGTCTTAAAACCCGGTGAAAAATCCTATATTCGTGTAACCTTTGATTCTACAGGCAAATTAGGCACACAACATAAAACGGTAACGGTCTTTACCAATGACCCTCAAAATCCGAGGGTGATTTTACATGTTCGTTGTAATGTGATAAAAGACCCCTTTACTGCCCCTCAAGGATTACCGCATTAAGCCTATGAAGCGACTTTTACTTTTTTGGTGGAGTTTTCTTTGTACTTCTGCACAGGTGTTGAACCGAAGCGGTGTAGATTCTACGATTTTTATTTCGCATGATGTGTTTTTACCAAATTATGCCCATGAGACGGGTACAGAGCCATGGGACCTAGCAGCAGCAGACTTAGATAACGATGGAGACATAGACGTTGCTGTTGCTGCTCGGATGGATAATCTTATAGTCCTCCATTATAACGACGGCAAAGGAAACTTTCATTTTAAAAAAGTAATACGAACCTGTATCCGTCCCAAACAAGTTGCTATCGCCGACTTAGACCTTAATGGCTATAAGGATGTGGTCGTGGTCTGTGGACTAAATGGCAGCGTAGCATGGCATAGACAACTTAGTAAACGCGTGTTTGACAAAATGAAGAGCGTTAAAACAGGTGCCTTTCCCACAGACCTCGTTCTAAAAGACCTAAACGGTGATAGCTATCCAGATGCTATCGTAGTCAGTAACTCTGATAATACGATCAAAATCCACTATTGGAACAATCAACTTAAGGTTTTTGAAGCACCTAAAACTATTCCTACTTGTCCTAAGCCTCGTGTTGTGGACGTAGTAGATATCAACCGAGATGGGAAATTGGATTTAGTGGTTGGCGGAGATGGGTATCAAATCCGTATCCATTACGGCGCTTCTGCAAACAACATAAGGAACTTACGCGCCAATGACGCTATCTGGGGTATCCGCTGTGCTGACTTAGATAAAGACGGCGACATAGACATCGCCGTAGCAACCTACTACGAAGGAACTGTCTGCTTCTACTACAACGAAGGCGTGAATTACCGCGGTCCTATATGTAAACGTAGCGGAGACTATAACTTCGGTATCGTCATAGGCGACTTAGATAAAGATGGCGACTTAGATGTTGCTACTGCCTCTACCCGAGACGGCACCATCAACGTCCACCTCAACGACGGCAAAGGGAACTTCTCCGATAAATACCCATTTAAATCAGGAGACTACAACACCGCTATTGTCATCACCGACGTAGACCAAGACATGGACTTAGACGTATTAACTTGTTCTGCTAACGACCATATGCTAAACGTCCACCGAAATATCCCCATCAACATCCCAAAAGAACATAAAATCAAAATCTATGGTTATGTAAAAGATACGATTCGCAACAAACCCCTACGTGGTGTCATAGATATTTACGTGCAAGTGCAATCTGAATGGGTGTCTTATCGCAGTACCATGGCAAGCGCCAATGGCTTTTACTCCGTAGAATTACCCTATAATCACACCTATTTGCTAAAAGCCCGTATTCCTGATTACCCTGAAGCCTATAAAAAAGTGACAGTAAAAAGTCGCACTGAAACTCCCAAAACGCTCCAAGATAAAGGCATAAGAGCTGATATTTTAACAGGGAAACCAGAAAAAGCCTATGTTACGGGAATCGTTAAAGATAAAAGAACAGGAAGACCACTGCCTGCTAAGATTTATTTTGTCACCCAAAAAGGAAAATCTTTGGCACAATTACAAGCCAATAGTGATGGCACCTTTAAACAGTCACTGCCTTTAGGAGAACACCATAGAATCATCGTTGAGTATCCTTTGTATAGAAAAGTGATTTTGCCGTTTACACTTTCTGTCCAACACTATAAAAAACCTTTACATTTGGAGATTTTACTAGAACGTGAAGAAGGGGTTAAAGCTTGTGTAGGAGGTCTCGTTTTAGATGCTAAAACTAAGAAACCCATCCCTTTAGCCTCTATTGAAGTGCAAAATAAAAATGGGAAAATTTTAGAAATTGTTCAGTCTTCTACAAGGGGGTACTATAAATTTTGTCTACCGAAAGAAGGAAAATATTATTTAGTGGTTAACCACCGAGGATACGTATTTAAGTTAGACAGCGTCACATTATCCTTTGACCATTTAGGTAAAACGACCGAAAAGAATCTTTATTTAGAACCTATAGAAGTAAACAAAGCATACGTACTTAGAAACATTTATTTTGATTACGATAAAGCAACTTTACGTCCTGAATCTAAAGCAGAATTGGACAGATTAGTTCGTATTTTGAAAGAGAATCCTACGATGGTGATAGAGATAGGGGGGCATACCGACAGTGATGGTTCAGAAGAATATAATTTACGTTTATCGCAGGCACGAGCAGAAGCCGTTAGAAATTATTTAATCCGAGCAGGAATAGACCCTAAACGTCTAAAAGCCAAAGGATATGGAGAATGCTGCCCTGTAGCACCAAACGATACACCAGAAAACAAACAAAAAAATCGCCGTACCGAGTTTAAGGTGCTCAGCTTCTAATGAAAGACCTTTCTATTGTTATCCCCCTATACAACGAAGCAAAATCCCTGCCTGAGCTCCATGATTGGATTGTAAAAGTTGTAGAACCTATGGGGATTTCTTATGAAATCATTTTCATAGATGATGGTAGTGATGATGGCTCTTGGCAAGTGATTAAAGAATTAAAACAAAAAAATCCTAAGGTACGCGCTGCTCGCTTTATTCGCAATTACGGAAAATCTGCTGCTTTATATCAGGGCTTTCAGATGGCAGAAGGGAAAGTAGTCATTACCATGGATGCCGACTTACAAGATTCGCCCGATGAAATCCCGGCACTTTATAAAATGATTACAGAACAAAAGTACGATTTAGTTAGTGGTTGGAAAAAAATTCGCCATGACCCTCTAAGTAAAACCATCCCCAGCCGCTTCTTTAACTTCGTTACACGAATCATCACAGGAATCCCTCTACATGACTTCAATTGTGGTCTAAAAGCTTATCGCTATCAGGTTGTAAAGTCTATTCAACTTTATGGCGAACTACATCGTTATATTCCATTTATTGCTAAATCGGCAGGTTTTCGGCGTATAGGAGAGAAAGTTGTGCGCCACTACCCAAGAAAATACGGCAAATCCAAATTCGGTATAGAACGCTTCATGCATGGTTTCTTAGATTTACTGACTTTAATCTTCCTATTGCGTTTCGGCAGAAGTCCTATGCATTTCTTCGGTACCTTCGGCGTGCTCAGCTTCATTACTGGCTTTTGTATAACTGTTTACGTGATTGCTAAAAAGTTATACCTGCTTTCCATAGGGGTAAAACCCAGAGAAGTTGTAGACCAACCTCTATTTTACTTGGCTTTAGTCGCTGTGATTGTAGGTGTACAATTGTTTTTAGCAGGTTTTTTAGCAGAGCTATTCATTCGGCACTCTCCTTATAATACTCGTTATATTGTAGAAACGACTTTATGAAGCGCCTTATCATCCTCACTCTTTTTCTTTATTGTTGTGAGATGCAGTTGAAGCAGCCGCCTAAGGCGGTTTTGCCTATTGTTTTCCCTCCTCAAAAGGCTCAGTGGTTTGCAGACACCTATTGGACAGCTTTAGCATGGTGGTTAGCAGGCAAACGCCCTCCATGGCACTCTGCATTGGATTCCCTAACGCAAACCCCTGAATGGCAACAACATCAATGGTTTTGGTATCAAGTATGGCAAAAACGCTCACATTCCTTTTTTAAACCCCTATGGCAATGGAGTAAAATGGCTTTACAACAAGAACACAAAGACACCCATTGGGTGCTTTATCCTTTTAGCGGACCAGACTACCTAACCATTGCTTATATCTTCCCTAAAGCCAAACGCTATTTATTTTTCGGTTTAGAGCCTGAAGGACACCTACAACGCCTTTATAACATCCCAAAATGGGACCGCAATACCCTAAAACGCAACTTAACACGGCTACAACAAGCCATGGACGACATTCTATTACTTAGCTTCTTCAAAACAAAAGACATGGCTTGGCAATTAAGAAATTCCGACTTAGACGGAACCCTACCACTACTACTAACCTTCTTAGGCTTCCACCAAAAAGAAATCATCCGAGTACGAAGAATCCTTATACACCCCAATCTACAATTAAAAACCATTGATGATTCCTTGCCCTATAGTGCCAGAGATACTCTACTAACAGGTGTTGAAATCCTTTTCAGAAATTTTAAAAGCGCAACGACTATTCCTCCCGCTTCTTTAATTTATCTATCGCACGACGTTAGTAATTATAATTTAATCCATCAAGATTCACTTATTTTATCCGTCATTCGTTCTTATGCTCCTGCAAATACCTTTTTAAAAGCCGCCTCTTATTTATTGCATTATGAACACTTTAGCTTAGTAAGTCAAGCCATTCTTCAATCCAGCAAATGTATTGTTCAGGACGATTCAGGTTTCCCTATTCGCTTTTTCCCTGATTCGCTTTGGGAAATTACGCTTTATGGGAATTATGTTCGTCCAATACGGCTGTTTGCTTCTAAATTCCAACCGCAATTGTATTGGGCTTATCGTAAAGACACTACTATTGTCCCTTTATCGTTTCGTATTGGTTATGGGCGTTTAGAACAGGCAAACTTGCAAGTGATACGAAATCGTCGCTACTATGGAGTTAAAAGAAGTCCTTAAATCGGTAGAACACCTTGCTTTTTATGCCCGCAAACAAGTAGATAGATTATTTTCTGGTGCTTATCGTTCCGTTTTCAAAGGAAGTGGATTAGACTTCCATGAAATTCGTCCCTATGAATTCGGAGATGATGTCCGACTAATTGATTGGCGAACTACCGCTAAAATGGACAAACCCTATGTTAAAATCTACAAAGAAGAGCGCCAATTGTACCTTACGCTTTTTTTAGATAGTAGTGCCTCTATGCGTGTGTATCAAAAATGGGAAACGTTATTAGTGCTTTATGCAATAACCCTTTATAGTGCTTATAAAAACAGCGATAAATTTGCTACTTGGCTTTTTACAGACCAAGTAGAAACCCTCACTCCTTATGAGCAGGGCAGAGAAGCCTTTATGGCTCAATTAAGAAACGCTTTTTATCATAAACCATTATCTAAAAAAACCAATCTTAGCGCTGCATTAAAGAAATTTCGCCACTTCATCAATCGGAAGACATTGCTTTTTATTTTTTCTGATTTTTTGTTTGATGATTATTTAACTACGTTAGCGGCACTGGCACAAAGACATGAAATTTGGCTATTTCATCTATGGAGCAAAAGAGAACTTTATAAAAGCATCCGCGGCGTGATTCCTATACAAGACGTAGAAAAAACACACATGCAATGGATATGGAATAGAAAAAAAGACCGTCCTTTTTTTCAAATGCCTAAGCACATAGAAGGCTTTTTAAGACGTCAAGCAAAGCACTACGGGTTTTGTTATGTTTCGCTGTGCATAGAAGAACAACCGTTAAAGCGTTTTAAACAAAGTATTTTAGAGCCTTTGCTGTGCGCATAGCGATTTTATATTTTGCAGACCATGTTCATGGGCGCCGATGGGCAAAAGCCTTAGCAAATACCGAGGCTAAAGTGTTTCTTTACTCCCCTACCCATGCCCCTGCTATAGAAAACGTTACTATCCGTAGTCTCCATTTAAAAACCTTTCGCTATCCATATCTGTTCCGCTATTTACCTACCTTAAAACAATGGTTAAAAATAGACAGAATAGACGTTCTACATCCGATTTTATTAACGCCTTTTGGCACGTGGGCACGTTATAGCGGTTTTCGTCCCTTTGTTCCTATGGCGATCGGTATTGATGTGCTGAATTATTGGCATACAAAAAATGAAAAAATTTTTTGGGAATCCACTTTCACTCATAAGTTAAAGTTCTCTATTTTACGTTTTTACTACCAATGGGAGATTCTTCGCACGCTAAAAGCAGCAGCATTGGTAGTCTCCGATACGCAATATTTATTAAAAGTGCTACCTATAAAAGTTACTACTTACTTAGCTCGTTGGGGGGTTTTCCCTGAATATTATGAAGTTCGTTCTCGTTTGTGGCAAAAAATGTGCGCTACTTTTGGGATAGATGCTACTAAACGTTTAGTACTTTTTCCAAGAGGCGTTCGTCGTTTTTACGGAACCCATTTATTCCTTGCTGTACTTCCTTCACTCATCCATACCTTTCCTAACGTTCAATGGATTATTGTACGCGGTAGCTATACTCCTGATAAAGATATTTCTTCTCAGTTACAGAAGCTTTTACGTCAATACCCTAAGCAACTTTGTTTCATCAACAAGGATTTATCCATGGAACAGATGGCACAATTGTGGCTTCATGCAGATGCGTTCATTTCGCTTGCTGCAAGAGATGCTTTTCCTGTAACGCTACATGAAGCGTTTTACAGTGGTACTCTACCTATTGTATACGCCCATGAGGCTTACTATGAAGCATTACATCCCCAGTGGCATGCTCCTTTAGTGATAAAAGCCTATAATGAAAAAGCCCTTTTTCAAACTATCTGCAATGCGCTTACGCTCCCTCAAAAAGAAAAACAACGTTTAATCACTTACGGCAAACAATGGGCACAGCAACATAGTAACATCTATAAAAATGCTTCAAACTTTATAAGGCAACTACAGCAAAAGCTATTTTGAAAAATTACGAAACAGAAGCCTCGCTTTTAGGAAACTTTGGAAACTTTCAGCGTTTCCAAAGTTTCCTAAAAGATGCTTTGCATGCGCTCGGCATGAAGCTACTACCGCCACGCTGCAGGG
>WFXK01000075.1 GCA_015490695.1 Bacteroidota bacterium
GCTTTGTATCAATGGGCAATTTTTTCCATACTTTACCGTGTAGTGTGTTATCAGCGATTAAATCCTTTTCCCCTTTAACTTCCATTCCAAATAACGCTTTCCATTCTTTTTTCTGCTTCTCATTGTTCAAAATGTCCTTTAAAATACTTTCTAAAAACGTTTCTCCTGCGTATTCTTTAATCTTATCCAGAGTAATCACATAATGCGTATCAATAACAAACTTTTTCTTTTCCCATAGTTTCTTTTGGAAGTTTTCCATTTGTGCTAAAAACTCAATAATCTTCAGGGCAATTTTTCTAAACGCTCTTACTCCAATAAGATAGAGTCTTAGTTTATCAAAATACCCACTTTCCTCTAAAACTTGCAAATCTTCTAACTGTAAAAATTCGTTTTTAATGTAGAAATCTAACTCTCTTTCTAGGAATCCTTTCAAGTTCCTGTGGATGAAGTAGTCGGTTGTGTTTCTTCTTGTGTACCTGTAAAGATGTTTCTCAATGAAAGTTTTCTCTCCCTCTTTTTCAAAAATTAACCTTGCCAAACTATTTTCTGGAATTTCCTTTTGTAGAACTTCTATCGTCGCTTCGTTTATTTTATCCTGTGATGCGGTATTTCCTTTTTTGTATTCCTTTTTTTCGTTCTCTGTTAAACCTCTATACTTAAAATAGATGTTTAATTCCTTTTTTTTATCGTCAAAGTCCCATGCTTTGTCATTCAAAACAAAGAACTTCTTTTCGGGTGATTTTATATTGTTCTTTTCCTCTTCTGCTTCTACAACTCTAAAATTAACGGTTAAGCCTTTAACTTTAAAGGTGTATTTTCTAAAGTACTCTGTGGTTTTTATGTAATACTGGTCTTTATTAGCCCAGTAAAGCAAGACTTCTTCTCCATTGTAAGGAATAATGTATTTTTCATTTTTTCCGTATCTTCTTTTGCTTATGAAGTCTCCTTTGTCGTAGTAGCGCGAAAAGAAGTTGATCAGGTGATTATAAACCTCTTTTTCAAGGGATTCTGAGATTCTAATCTCTTCTATTTGCTTTTTTAATCTTTCGTATTCTTCAATATCTTCGGGAAAGTCTTCCCTGTAAATTCTGGCTCTTTCCTCATCACCTTTTTCCACGGCCTCCCGATACTTTTTAACTCCATTTTTAGAAGAGATTTCCTTTAATTTTTCTTCTATATTCCTTCGTTCCTCTTCGCTTGTTAATATCAATTGCTTTTTAATTTCTCCGATCAACGCTTTTTCAATAAATGCTTCAATCTCTTTACGCTTATAATTCATTATTCTGTAGATACCGAAATCCAGATCTGCATTTTCAAATTGAAATAGTTCTTTAAGTTTCGCTTTTAATTGTTCTTTTAAGTTATTTTTGTGGTCCATCATGTTGCTCATTTTCTCACTACTTTTATGTTTTTCATAGAAGACGTTCTTTTTTAATTTACCACTGTACTTTTACTGCTTTTGCGTACAACAAAAATAGACAATCCAAATCTAAATACTCACACCTTGCCCACAACAACCACAAAAAAACATTTTTCCCTAAACTACGGAACAACCATGTACTTCTTACGCATGGCTTTTAACCACTTACGATAGGAACGAACGCCTTTATAAAATTCCTCTTGATAGAACTGCGTTAATTGCTGTGTGCGTATTAAGGGATAGAAGTTTGTTTTTAAGGCTTTTTGTGTTGTGGAGGTTAGCGAATCTACCCAGTTTTTGTATTGTAGAATCAGGGTACCTTGTTTGTCTAAGTATTCTTCCATGCGTTCTGATAGTCGTTTATAGGCGTTCCAGTCGGCAGGGGTTTGGGTGATTTCGTCCATCGCTTCGGCAGAAAGCACCGAAGGCGTCTCTACCTTTTTTAAATATTCAAAAGTGTCCTTCATCGCCTTGTGAACCCGCAAAAGCGTGATTAAATAGTTTTGTAAACTGTCGGTTGTAACTACAGGGACTTTTTTCGTTTTTGTTGTTGGTGTTGTGGCTTGCGATGGGGCTTTAGAGGCTTCTTTACAAGCAATAACAAAAATACACAACCACAGAAGGCTACGCATTGCGCTTTTGGATTATTAAAAGCCCTACAAAGGTAAGCAAAGCGTTCACAAGAATCAGTTCATCACCTAAGCGATAATGGAAAAACCATTGAGGAAAATTAACCCATAAAAGACAAAAAAGCGGTGGGAAAAGCACCACGGGCAAAATCCAACGTTCGTTAATAGCATTTTTCTTTAATAATCCGAAAGCAAAAAGTCCTAAAAGCGGTCCATAGGTATAAGCCCCCATGCGAAGGACTAAATCTATAATACGCCATTGGAAGTTCAACCATTTTTCTTGGAAGTAGAATAAAAAAATACAGAGCAACATTAGTATAGCAACAACAACATGGAGTTTTCGTTTACGTTTTACAGCATGGATGTCCTTGGGATTTTTTTGCAGAATATCTACATAGAGGCTGGTAGTTAGGGCTGCCATGGAGCCATCAGCACTGGAGTACGCTGCGGCAATCAAACCTAAGAGAAACAACACTGCCACCCAAGTAGGAAAATATTGCGTAGCCACCATAGGAAAAACTTGGTCGGCACGAGGCAGTTGTTGAATCCCTTGCCGAGCAAGAAAAAGATACAAATACGCTCCTAAAAGCAAAAAGAAGAAGTTAACCACTACGATAGCCGACGCATAGGTAATCACATTATATTGGGCTGAACGCAATTTAGGGATACTAAGGTTTTTTTGCATCATATCTTGGTCTAAACCTGTCATGGCTACAGCGATAAAGATGCCTGTAATAAGGTCTTTAAGCCAAAAGTGGGGATGTTCGGGGTTAGTTTCTAAGATTTTTCCATAAGGACTTTGGAAGACCGTAGTCAAAAAGCCTTGTTGTCCTATTTTTTTATACAAAAGCCATAGGATAACAGCTAAGGCGCTTAACATGAAAGTTGTTTGAAGTAGGTCCGTTCTTATGATGGTTTTAATACCGCCTTTTTGGGTATAGAGCAGGATAAATAGCAGGGTGATGGCAGCACTAAGGGGAAGCGGGATATTGAGACGCTCAAAAAGCAGGAATTGAAGCACTAAGATAGCCAAATAGAGACGTGCCGCAGCACCTAAGAGACGAGAAATGAAAAATAATACGCCGCCGATTTTTCTTGTGTTTTTTCCAAAACGTTGTTCTAAATAGCCATAGATGGAGTAGAAGTTACCTTTGTAATAAAGTGGGAGGAGGACTAAGGCGATGATGAGATAACCGAACCAATAGCCGATGACCACTTGTAAATAGCGCATGGCGTTGGTTCCGACCATGCCGGGAATGGAGATATAGGTGACTCCTGATAGGGTTGTACCAATCATGCCGAAGGCGACTAAGTACCATGGTGCTCGCCGCTCGGCACGCATAAACGCCTCTATCTCATCTACCACCCGCCTATTGCTCCAATAACTAATCAACGCTAACAGCGCAAAATAAACCCCAATCCAAAATACTATCCATGCAGCACTCATGTTAACCGATGAAGGACTTCCTCTAAACGCTCATAAAACGTTTCCGTCGTTCCATCTATAGAAAAAGAAACACATTTAAATAACAAACAAGAAGGATGCTCAAGCACCTGCGTGATTTCAAAAAAGCAATTTTCCATCTCTTTAAAAGCAAGCAACTGCGAAAGATTCGCTTCACAAACTTTAATCTCTTGAAGACAAGGCAAAGATTCCGGTTGTTGGGTTTCTACAATGCAACGCTCTTGAGGCAAGTGTTGCCGATACAATTCGTAGTGTTGTTTAGGAATTTGATACCACCACGATTCGGAAAGTTCTATCTCTAAAGGAGGATTGACTACAACAATCTGCGGTCCTTGGAGCCATTTTGCAATTTCTTGAATAGTTTCTATAGACAAATCAGGAGCAAAAGCGATAAACTCTATTCCTAAAGCGCTTGCAAAACGGGCTTGATGAAGGTCCTTAACATTATTTAACTTTATTTTCATTCGGTCTTAGGGATAGCAGCAGCGATAGTCCCATAAGGCTCTAACACCGAAGCAGGAAGCCAGTGAAAGAAACACCCTTGTTCTGAGGCTTTTAGCGCTAACCAATCCGTTGCTAAAAACGTTCCTTTGCCGTTTATAGAAAATTGTTCATCAGAAACCTCTGCGGTGAGCGTTGCTTCTTTATTTAAAAATAATCGTTGGACTTTTTCCTCTTGTAACAATTGCCAAATTTTTTCAGGGTCTTTTTCTAACATGCCTGCCATGTCGGCGCTTTCCAGTTCATAATGCACCATTTGTTCTTCTGCTCTTAAGGCATCTTGCAACACCGGTAAAACGAATTCTGCTACTTCCTCTGCCGGAGCATATTCATAAAGTCCCATGACAAAAGCAGCGATTCTATCGCGCATACGAGTGATTTCTTTGTAATGGCGGATTTGTTGTTCTGTACCCACCACTACCATACGCAACGGCTCCCGCTCTAAAATACGACACAAACTATCATCTAATTTCTTTAAGAACTTGATTAACACGCCTTCTAATTGAATCGCAATACTTCGCTCCATCATCTTTCTATCTTCTTCACTCATAGGAATATCAGGCGGATTAAGAATTTGTTTTAAATCAAATTCCGAAACCACATCTTTAAATGCTTTAGGAGCGTTGCGCGGCTGGTACTCTATTAAAGTCTCGTTAACGCCTTCAAAAAAACGAGTGTTTTTATCGCTCAATACAACAACAATGTAATGCGTAGTGCGATTTAAGGCAAAAAGCACAGGTTCTAAATAAAAACGTTTGTCTATAACAATTTTATAAGGCAATTCTAAGGGAACATGAAAGTAAATTTCCAGTGCATTAGAAAGAAAGTGAGCAACGGAA
>WFXK01000076.1 GCA_015490695.1 Bacteroidota bacterium
TTATATATTTGCTTGCGAAGCAGTTGTTGGGGGTAGAAAGGGGAAAAAGGAACACTATAAATTATCAAACGTATGGCGCAGTTTCAGTCTTACGACACATCGGTAGAGGTTTTAGGGGACACTATTTTAGCGATGATTCATGCCGTTCCTGTGGGATGGGAGATTCGCCTTGACTTTTTCCGAATGAATGGCATAGACCCCCGAGAAGGTCAATGGTACCCCCAGCAGCCTTGCTTAAACGCTATGCGAGCTATTTTAGAACAAATTGGTGAGTATAATCTCTTTTTAGTAGGAAAAGGTTTAGTTCATGCTCATGAAGGAAAAAGCTGTAAAGGCCTTCGTCAAGCGATAAATGCATTAAAAACTTTTTATCATCAAGTTCATCGCGGGGGTGAAACGGGTACCTACACCCTTGAAATATTTGACGAAAAACAAAGGGCTGCTATGGTAGTGTCTACAACACCTTATCCCGATGCTTTTGAAAGAGGAATCCTTGCTGCCTTAGTTAGAAAATACGGTCCAGAGGATGCTTTAGAACAAGTACTTATAGACAGAAGTAAACCCTGCAAACGAGAAGGCGCAGATTCTACAACCTTTATCCTTTATTGGTAGTATTCCTCAGCGAATTAACGTTACAGTACCAACACGCTCTATGAGATTCCCTTTTTTATCTTCTGCTTTTACATAAACCACATAAACGCCTTCGGGTGCGGGCTGCCCGTTAACAGTACCATCCCAACGCTCTCCCGCATTCAATAATACCAACTCATTTCCCCATCGGTCATAAATCATGACTTTATAATCATATACGCCCACGGCAATTACTTCAAAGTAATCGTTTGGTGGTTGTCCGTTCGGTGTGAAAGCCGTAGGAATGTAAATCCTTGCTCGTTCTCGTACACGAACTAAAACACTATCTGCACTACGACAACCTGCTGCATTAACTACTATGGCATAAATCCAATAATCTCCTGGAACCTTATGCAAGAAAGTACGACTGCTAAAGGGCGGTAACATGGTCTCCCATGTGCCGTAAAGATTCCAATAAAGCGTATCAGCTCCTGAAACAAAAGCCGTGATTTGTGAAGGCTCTTCCGTGTAAACAATATTGGGGTCCGCAACTAAATCTATGGTTGGGTAGTCTAACACCGTAAGCACCGCTTGCGCAGTATCTTGACAATTGCCTTTAGTAGCTGTTAGAACCACAGTGTAGGTCCCTGGAGTACTGTAAGTATAAGAAGGACTCATTTGTGTAGAAGTTCCTCCATCGCCAAAATCCCATTGCCATGTTGCTGTTGTTGGATTGCTTAAATTAATGAATTGTAAAGGTGTACCGATGCAAGCCAGATAATCGCTGACGATGAAATCTGCCGTGATGCCTTCTTCTACAATGATGTTAAGGGTTTGTTGTTGAGGGGTATTGCACCATTTCCCTGTTGCTTGAACACTAAGCGTAGCATTTCCTACCATATTCCACACCACTTGAGCACTGCTGTCGTTACTATTAAGCAAAGAGCCTCCTGTAACACTCCACTGAACATTCGTAAATCCATCTGAAGGCACAATGGAATAGGTTAAAGTATCGCCACTACAAGCGGTTGTTGTGCCTGTAAGCTGTAATGTGGGGTCTCGTTGTACAACTACTTGAAGCTGTTGCGTGATGGTGGTACAAGGCTGTTGTACTTGCAAAGCGATGGTATAGGTTCCTGGCTGGTTCCATTGTACTTGAATGGCATTTGTACCTTGCCCTGTAAAGGTTGTGGTTGGAGTGATGCTCCACTGATAAGTAACGTTACCAGTCAGCGGAGTGATTTGGTAGGTGCTTGTAGTATTGATACATACGGTGGTGTCGCCATTAATAGGGCTTACCGCTTCTATGGTTTGAACAACAATAGGTAATTGGGCAGTAGCTACACCGCAAGCGTTTTGAACGATAAAGACGAGGGTATCGTTTCCAGAAAGGTTCCACGTGATTGTGGCACTATTATTGCTTCCGTTATTAGGTGAGCCCAGGCTTTGTGTCAGTTGCCACGTTGTCGTGGCATAGAGGGGAGTGTTTGCAAGCACACTTTGATAGGTTTCGGTCTGGCCTGGACAGACCAAGGTGTTGCCTGTGATGGCTGATAGCTCAGGAATGGTGTCTATAGTGATAGTGGTGTCTAAGGTTTGGCTTCCACAGGTTTGTGTTATGGAGATGCTTAGCACATAAGTGCCTGTTTGGTTCGCATTCAATTGAATGGTGTTAGTTCCTTGTCCTGTAAAGGAGAGCGTTGGCGTGATGTTCCATGTATAGGTTGCTCCTGAGAGGTTAGGCACAGAGTAGCTCTGTGTTGTAGGAGCGCATAAGAGCGTATCGCCTGTAATAGCGTTGACGGGTGTAATGGAGTCTATAGTGATGACGGCGTAACTGGTGTCGCTACCGCAAGCACTGCTGGCGATGAAATAAAGCGTATCTTGTCCACCGAAGTTCCAAGTGATGGTGGCGTTTGTGCCGCTACCACTGCTTGGAGAACCAAGGTTTTGACCAAGCTGCCATAAGTAATTGACGTTTGTAGTGCTGCTTGTTAGAGTAACGCTGTAGTTTTCTGTTTGTCCTTTGCAGACCGATAGGTTTCCTGTTACATTAGATAATTGGGGTTGTTCCTCGCGCGTTAGATTAAAAATCGTGTCTTTAATGCCACAGGCGGTCGTTACTTGTAGTTGTAGTTGATAGGAGGCGGCGCTATTGTTCCAGTTTACTGTGACGTTATTGTTGTTGGTGCTTACGATAGTTCCTCCGCTGAGGACGTTCCATGTGTAAGTTGCGCCTGTGATGGGGTCAACGCTATGGGTGAGAGTGGTGGTTGTGGTAGTAGGGTCTACGCAGATGGTATCGGGGTCAAATCCTGTGATGGTGATGCTACTGCCGACATCTACGTTCAAGGTGGCGTTGCTGCTGCCGCAAGCGTTTGTAACCGTTACGCTAAGGGTTTGCGTTCCCAAGGTGTTCCAGACAATACCTATGGTGCTGTTACCTTGTCCAAACACGATAGTGCCGCCTGTGGCGCTCCATGTGTACGTTGTATTAGGAATAGGGGTGGCAATGTAAAGGAAGGTGTCACCAGGACAGATGTTTTGTTGTGGTCCTTGGATGGTAATAGCAGAAGGTGGTTGTTCTATCCATACGGGCAACAGCGTGGAGTCACTACCACAGCCATTGCTGACGACCAACTTCACCCAGCCGCTGCCTGCTGTATTCCACTGCACTGTGATAGTAGGAGTACCTTGTCCTGATTGAATCGTTCCGCCGCTGACTGTCCATGTGTAAGTAACGTTATTTTGGAGGGTAGTGTTGTAGGTTTGTGTGGCGCCAACACAGAGGTTGGTGTTTCCTGAGAGCGTTGGAGGCAGTGGTGGAGTGCCTACGGAAACATTGAGGCTGTCTTTAATTTTTCCACAGGCGTTTTCTGCAATAACCATCACCATTGCTGTGTCTGCTGTATTCCATGCAACCAGTGCCGAGTCGGTTCCTTGTCCTGATAGCAGTTGTCCATTAGTGATTTGCCATGTGAAGGTAGTGGCATTATTGGCTTGGGCATTGTAGGGCAGTGCGTCGCCAACACAGGCTATGGTGTCGCCGCTAAGAGTTAAGTTCTGTGGTGGGCAGGCGATAGTAATATTATCACCATTGTCGCTTACATCAGGAGGCGCGTTATAAGCAGGGTCGGTGCTAATAACCCGTATGCGATAACCTTTAACATTACAAGCTGCTACTGGCGGAATAACAACGGGAATAGTTAAATTCGTAGGGTCGGTACCAGACCATGCTAAGGTGTCTAAGTTAATGGGGCTGGCGAAGCTGCCTGTTTGGTCTGAAAGTTGGACGATAAAGAGGTTTCCTGGGTTGAAGGTACCTCTGCCGTTAAAGGTGACGTTTATCGTATCGCCGACGCAGACGAAAGGAGCTACAGGGCAGGTAAAGATGCCGTTTGCACCACCACCTACGGGACTAAAGGCATGGATAATAATGTCATCTAAGCATAAAGGTGGATCGTATCCTATAGCAGCATGGGAGATTTGAAAACCCCATCGGAATTGTATGGTAGTAGGGTTACCTAAAGCAGCTAAATCCAAGGTATGGCTACGTTGAGTCCATGTCAGTTGATTTACTAATGGCGTACCTAGGGGTGTCCACGTAGTACCGCCATTAATGCTATATTCTAAAA
Source organism: Bacteroidota bacterium (assembly GCA_015490695.1). Classification (GTDB taxonomy): domain Bacteria; phylum Bacteroidota; class Bacteroidia; order SpSt-205; family S141-50; genus S141-50. The sequence goes on from WFXK01000076.1 coordinate 4,206, forward strand.
AGCCATAATCGTTTCCTGGAACCCCTCCTACTAAGTACCAATATTGGATACGAATACTATCGTAGGTACTGACGTTATAGACGTCGCTTGATAGATATACTGTTTGTGGTGAAAAAGAGCTATTATCATAGTAAACTGCCATGCCTGTGTAACCCAATAAACTACAAAATATATTATTGCAGGTAATATGGGCATAATTAGAATTGGGTGCTCCTGCGATTTGAGGAGGTTGGGCAGCGATGTTACCCCAGGAAGTGTTGTAGTTGTTGTTAACGATCCAATCGGCGTCGCTGTTGCCTCCTTGTGTCCCCCAAGAAGTAGGCCAGAAACCACTGTTAAAAGTGACACTGTCTAAGGTAGTAACTTGCACGTTACCGCCTCCACTTACTGTGTTGCACTGACAATCTATAACACTGATATAGTTCGTGATTATAGTATCGCCGGTGCCGTCACTATTGGTAACGGTTAGTTGGACTGTATAAGTTCCTGGAGCACTAAAGCTTACTATAGGATTCTGACTATTGGCGTTGGTGCCATTAAGGAAGGTAACTGTCCCTGGTCCTGTGATATTCCATTGCCAGCCTGTAATAGGAAGTACAGAAAGGCTTTTATCAAAGAGTTGTACGATAGTATCGGCGCCAACGGCAGGAGTAGGGGTGGTAGCACAGATTTCTGTAGCGCTGGCTTCAAAAGCAGCAAACGGTAAACATTGCGGTAAAACCGTAATGGTTGTGTCATAGGTCTTTGAAAACCCTGCGCAGCTACCACTGGTTTGAGTAACTGTTAAGGTGACTGTATAAGTACCTGGGGCATTGAAGTTTACAGCGATAGCAGAGTCGGTTGGTGTGGTACCATTGACGAAAGTGACGGTCGCAGGAGAGAAACTCCATTGGTAGCTATAAGTAGGATAAGTATAGGTAGGTGGGGAGGTTGTGTAATCTATATCATAGGCTTGATAGATGAAACTAGCATTAAAGAAGGAGGTTTTACTTAGACAGGGAGGGAGGCTATCTATGACGATGGCTGCAACAAAATCTTTACTGACGATGCGTATGTTATCAATATTAAATCCTGAGGAGAGGGTGTAGTTTGCGGGTGGGTCAGGATTGGTATTGCGCCAGCGAAAACCAATGCGTAAGTTCGGAATGCCGACAGCATCATTCGGTAAAGGAATACGAATAAAAGTCCACTCTTTGCAGGAGCCTGCGGTTGCAGGGTCATAAATAGGGGTTCCTGAGGGCGTAGTTAGGTCGGTTGCAATGTCGTTAATGAGTACTTTCCAAGTGGTGCCTCCATCGGGGCTATATAAGATACTTCGGTCGGTATTGCCGGGGTTTAAATCATCACCGCCTAAGTAGACCCAGCATTCTAATTCGGCTTTACATACACCTATGGTGTTGATGTCTGCGTTGTAATAAGCGAATTGTTCTGAGTTACAGGCGCTACTCATCCAAGCGTAGGCGTCTCCGCTGTCGGGTGGTGCAGGTTCCGTGCCGTTTACAGGAGCACAAGCACGATAAGTAATGTGTAAACTTTTATTATTGAGTCCCCCTGTAGGATTGGGCATGTTATTACAAATGCCTCGGTGTCCTAAATAGTTGTTATTGGGGTCAGGGGTGTGCGCAGCGTTAATTACCCAGTAGTTATTGCAACTACCGTTCGTGCCATAAGTAAGCCCTGCAATCCCTGGGGGTGTAGGATTGGATTTGCTGCCTGGCGTGCTTTCCAAAACCCAATTGCTGACATTCCCGTCAAAAGTTTCTTGCCAAAGAATCGTCTGGCTCAATGCTAAGTTCGCTAATAAGATGGAAGTGAAAAATGTTGTTATACGCTTAGACATTGTATTTATAGATTAGTTTTGCAAATGTAAAAATATCACGTTTTAGAATCAAGAAAATAGCGGGCGTGTTTCTGGTGAGGGGTTTAGTATTGAATTAAGGAATGAACAATGGTATTTTCTGAAGTGATTTCATGGAGTTTTTGTCTTCCTTTTAGGTGGACAAGTTCTATGATGAAAGCGAAGCCGACGACTTCACCGCCAAGTTGTTGGACTAATTGCGCTGCTGCTCCTGCAGTTCCTCCTAAAGCAACTAAATCATCGTGGATTAACACCCTATCCATCGCTTTTAAAACATCGGAATGCATTTCAATGGTTGCATAACCATATTCTAATTGATAACTCACACTTACGGTTTTGTAAGGCAATTTTCCTTCTTTTCGGACAATAACAAAGGGAACTTGTAATTTTTGTGCAATCATCGGACCTAAGAGGAATCCTCGGCTTTCTATACCGACCACATGCGTTACTTGTTTGTTTTGAAAGGGTTCGGCTAGTGCTTCAACACAGTCCCTTACTAAAACAGGGTCTAATAAAATCGGTGTGATGTCTTTGAATTGGATTCCAGGCTTAGGGAAGTCAGGAATAATGCGGATGGTTTTGCGTAAACGCTCTTCTAAGGTGGGCATAGGGTGTTAATTTATTTTTAAATAAGGTAATAGTCTACGCCAGCGAACGCTGTCCATGCCGTACAATTTTAGCAAATCCGATGCATTTTCAAAAGGTCCATAATATTTGCGGTACTTTACCAGACGATAAGCTAATTCCTTAGTAAAATAAGGATGCCGATATAATTGCCAAGCAGTAGCCTCATTAACTGCTAACTTCCGAACAGGGTATTTATTGGTATCCACATAAACCCATGGTGCAATACGGCGATATAACGCTTCATCTATACCATATACTTCTTTTAGTTGGCTTTTGTGGACAAATCCTCCTAAGCGATAACGGTATTTAATAATCCGTTTAGCAAGGGTTTTTCCAATGCCGGGAAGCTGCATTAAGCGCTGTGCTGTAGCGCTATTTAATTCTATTGGCATGAAGGTGTGTTTTGGTTGATAATAAAAATAGCGTTTTAAGATTGCCATTTTGGTGCTATCCATGCCGTATACTCGCCACAGCGCATGAATGTCCTTAGGATGGTATTTGTGGATATACCGATAAAGCCGTTTAGCAAACCAAGGGGCAAACAAACCATAACGTTGTAAAGTGATACTATCTATGGTGTTTAAGTTGCGTTTTTTTAGCGGTTGTGTGTCTTTTACTACTAAAAAGCGACTTAAGACTTTCACTACGGAGTCATTGAAGTTGTAAAGATGGGTAAGCTCTTTAAGGTTTCTAAATCCGTTCCATGTTTTACGGTAGTTAAGGATAGTTTGGGCACGTTTAGGTCCAATCCCTGGTAAAGTGCACAATTGACTGCTGTCTGCTTGATTAAGGTTTAATTGTGGAGGGGTTATAGGTTGAGGTGAAGGAGTAAAATACCATCGCAGTAGTAAAAACAGCGCTATGATGCTCAATAAAAGGATAATGCCTCGGCGTTGTTGCTTAGGAAAGCGCATCCATCATCCTTTAATGACGGCTAAGGGTTTTAATACCGCTACTTTCCTTGCTAAACCAACTTGATGAACGACTTCTACAACGCTATGGACGTTTTTATAAGCGATAGGGGCTTCTTCTGCAACACCTTTGTAAGACCCTGCTTGGGTCCATATCCCTTTTTTCCTGAGTTCTTGAATTAAGGCTTTTCCATCTACTTGTTTTTTCGCTTGTTTTCTGGATAATTTTCTTCCTGCACCGTGACAAGTAGAGCCAAAAGCTAAGGACATGCTTTGTTGTGCTCCTGCTAGCACATACGAAGCAGTTCCCATGCTACCTGGAATCAATACAGGTTGCCCTACGTCGCGGTATTCTGGAATCACTTCTGGGTGATGGGCAGGGAAAGCACGGGTAGCCCCTTTACGATGGACAATCACTTCTTTTTTCATTCCGTTAATCGTATGGGTTTCTAATTTAGCGATGTTATGGGCTACATCATAGCAGACTTGAATTTTGACTTTTCGTTTACCAAGCACTTCTTCAAAGGCCTTTCGGACTTCATAAGTAACCATTTGACGGTTTGCCCATGCGAAGTTTGCTGCTGCTGCCATAGCAGCAAAATAATTTTGTCCTTCAACAGAAGAAAAAGGTGCGCAGGCTAACTGCTTATCTGGAACCTCTATGCCATAATCTTCCATCTTCCAAAGCATTTGATAAATGTAGTCTGTAGCGACTTGATGTCCTAATCCTCTGGAGCCTGTGTGAATTAAAACAACGATTTGATTGGGATGCAAACCATAGATTGTTGCTGCGGTTTCATCTTCAATTTTTTGCACACGGTCTATTTCAACGAAGTGGTTACCGCTTCCGATGGTTCCTAATTGTTGTGAGCCCCGTTCTTTTGCTCGTTTGGATACACAATTGGGATTTGCCCAAGAAAGTTTCCCAAAAGATTCTGTAAAGTGAATATCTTCTTCTGTTGCATACCCCATGGGGATCAATGCTTGGGCACCATGACGCAAAACCGCCTCTAACTCCTTTGCTTTTAGTTTTAATCCTTGTCCTTTTTTTAGTCCTGAGGGCACCCAGCGAAATAGCGCCTTAGCTAATTCGGGAATTTTATTTTTAATTTGGTCGTAATAGAGGTTGGTTTTGAGGAGTCGCACGCCGCAGTTGATGTCGTAGCCAATACCTCCTGGGGAGATGACTCCTTGTTCCACATCCATAGCAGCGATGCCACCAATAGGGAAGCCATAGCCTTCGTGTA
>WFXK01000077.1 GCA_015490695.1 Bacteroidota bacterium
GGTTTCCACTTTCAGCAAAACACGTTCCTGTAACTAATCCTACATAGCCTGTACCTATAACGGCAAGTCGCATAAATGTCGTTAATTTGAAGTGCAAAAGTAGCAATTCCTATGATACGCTGCCTCGCTGCCCTAAGCCTCTTCTTTGTATCATGGGCACAAAGAAGCGTGCGAGATTCTACTATTAAAATGTTTCTCCCTGCAGTACAATACGGCTTCTATTTACCTTATGAAGACTTAAAAAAACGTTTTGGTCCCCATTCGCAAATTGGTATTTATTTAGGATACAAAGACAAAAAAAATTGGCTGTGGTATGTTCAAGGAGATTTTTTGTTCGGTGAACAAGTTAAAGAGTATCCCTTATTAAATCATTTAGGAGGCAAATTAGGAGTGCTTTGGGACCGTTACGGCAATCCCGTAGTACCCAATTTTTTTGAACGAGGGTTTGTTATTGTCGCAGGCATGCAAAAAATTTTTTCTTCTTTACTTCCATCGCCTAACCCCAATAGCGGATTTCATGTTGGAATCGGAGTCGGTTACTTAAATCACCGCATCCACATCGTTGCCCCTGAAGTGCCTTATTTGACCAAAGACTTTAAAAAAGGTTATGACCGTTTAAGCGCTGGCTTTGGAATCGCAACGCAAATAGGTTATACATTCTTTAGCAACACTACACTATTAAACTTCCGCATCCAATGGGAAGGTTATGCCTTTTATACACAGGGATTACGCGGCTATCAATACGACGTGGGCGTTTTCCAAGAACAAAGAAAAGATTACTACACGGGCATTCGGCTTTGTTGGCTTTTGCCTATTTATCCCAAAGCACCTGAGAAGTTTTATTATTGGTGATGAAGATTTCGCTCTTCCCGTTTTAGAATTTTCTTACTTTTGACCTCGTGATTCGTTTCTATGCTATTATTGCCTTTTTACTCTTAGCTTATACTTCATGGGCAGGATTGCTATTTCCCTTACCTGATTTAGGAGCGGTTTTAGGACAAAGTGCACGGAATATCTTTTTTCATGTTCCTATGTGGTTCACAATGTATTTAATGATGTTTTTAAGTTGTTTCTGGAGCCTGTACTACTTAGCAACGTTTCACAAATACCGCTTAGAAGAGCAATGGCTAATAGATTTACGAGCTCGTGAAGCGGCAGCTGTAGGCATCTTTTTTGGTGTCCTTGGACTTATTACAGGCATTTTATGGTCCCGAGTTACTTGGTCTGAAGGCTTAAAAGATTGGGACCCTGTGGCTTGGTGGCCCTGGGACCCTAAGCAAACTTTAGCGCTTATTGCATTGTTTATTTATGTTGCTTACTTTTTACTGCGAGGGGCTATTAAAAGTTTTGCTCAAAGAGCGCGTTTTGCTGCCGTTTACAACCTTTTTGCTGCTGCTTCTTTGCTTCCACTCACTTTAATCATCCCCCGAATGGTACAAAGTCTCCATCCAGGCGGTAAAGAGGGTGACCCTGCTTTTAACGCACTGGATAACCAATACCGCCTTATCTTCTACCCCGCTGTCTTAGGATTCATGGCATTAGCCCTATGGCTATGGCAAATAAGAATCCAACTTTATCGTTATGAAAATCGCTTTATTTCCCGGTAGTTACGACCCTATCACCCTAGGACACGTAGAAATCGTCCATCGGGCATTAAAGTTATTTGATAAAATCATTATCGGCATTGGTATCAATCCTGCTAAACGCTACATGTTTTCCTTAGAACAACGCAAACGCTGGATAGAACGCTGTTTTGTCCACGAACCCCGAGTAGAAGTACGTGCTTACCAAGTTCTAACCGTAGAATTCGCTCGCAGCTGCGGTGCACAATTCTTACTAAGAGGACTACGCTCAGCAAAAGATTTAGAATACGAAAGCTATTTAGAATTTATCAATCGCACCTTGGATGAACAAATTGAAACAGTCTATTTAATCGCATCTCCCCAAACCGCCCACATCAGCTCCACCTTAGTAAGAGAATTGATCACTTACCGTGGTAAATTAAAAGGATTAGTTCCCGATGCCATTATAGAAGAAATTTACCAAAGTTTAGCATAAGGTTCAAAGTTCAAAGGGGTGCGTTTACCCTGCTGAAATTGCAAATACGCCGTAAAGCCAATCATAGCAGCATTATCTGTACAATAAGCTTTTGGTACTAAAAACGCCTCAACTTTTTTTTGCTTTGCTTGTTCAAGCAGTTGTGTGCGCAAATACCGATTTGCAGAAACTCCACCAACAACCGCAACCTGCTTAATTTTCGTCTTTTCTACCGCCTCCCAAAGTTTTTCTAAAAGACTACTGACAATCGCATGCTGATAAGAAGCACAAATGTCTGATAAATGTTCCTCTATCCATGCCGTTTCACGTTCACGAACAAAATACAATAAAGCGGTTTTTAATCCACTATAACTAAAATGAAAGGATTTTACTTTTGCTTTTGGAAAAGAAAAAGCATAAGGGTTTCCTTTTTGAGCTAAGCGGTCTATTGCTGGTCCTCCTGGATAGCCCAATCCTAAGATTTTCGCACCTTTATCAAAGGCTTCTCCCGCAGCATCATCTAAGGTCTTACCTAAAACTTCAAAACGAGTGGGATTATGTACAATTGTTAATAACGTATGTCCACCCGAGACTGTCAAACACAGATAAGGGAAATCGGGTTTATTTTCATTTAACAATACAGAAAGTTGGTGGGCTTCTATGTGGTCTACGGCTACTACAGGGATATTTAATGCCAGTCCTAAGGATTTTGCCACACTAACCCCTACCATCAAGGCTCCTATAAGTCCCGGTCCTTGCGTTACGCCAATAAGGTCTATTTGGTGGATTTTCCATTGTGCTTTTTTCAATGCTTCTTCTAACAAAGGGAGAATTCTTACCTGATGACTACGAGAAGCTAATTCAGGGACAATTCCTCCATACTTAGTATGGAAATGTTGGCTACTAATGAGGTTTACCTTTACTTTCTGATGCTCTAATAAAGCAATAGCCGTTTCATCACAAGAAGTTTCAATGCCCAAAATATGCATTGTCCCAATAATAAGGATAACCACTAAAGTACTTTCGTAGCAGATAGGGAAGGAAACGATAATGTTTTCCTAAGGTTAATCCAATAGAACGGATTAAATTTTCTAAGAGGGCATAAGGTATCCACAAGGGAGCATGATAAAAAAGGAAGCGCATTTGTTTCCAGGCAAATTTAAGGAAGTCTCTACGACGTTTGTAGTTACTAAGCCATTGGTTTTGCGCATGAAAGACGCCAGCAGAAAAATACCGTTGAAATAACTGCCATAGATTAAAGTGATGAGCGTGAAGCACTGTGGCTTCTGCTACATAAGCAATATGATACCCTGCCTCTATAAAGCGATGCGCTGCAACAATGTCTTCTGAAATAATAACCTTTGGGAATCCCCCAACTTCTAACAAAATAGATTTCCTATACGCTGCAAACACATTGGAAACCATTAACACCTTCACTCCCTCCTTCTCTAATAAAGAAGGCTCTATGATACGTGAAGCAGGTGGATAACTGTATTGCCTAAAAAAAAATTCCGTAGGACGGGTATAAGGAAAAGGAATGTGTCTTCCATAGCTCATCACAATAGGGGGGAAACGCAAAGGCTGAATTAAACGTTCAATGCTACGATTATTAAAAGGTAAAGCATCCTGCGATAAAAAAACAACAATCTCATGAGTACATAATTGCAAAGCCCAATTTCTGGTCAACCCATGATTAAATCGTTCACGGGGAATTTTTTTAAAAACATGTGCATGTTTTTTGGCTATTATTTCGGTATCATCATCAGAAGAGGAGTCAATTACAATGATTTCACACGAAACTGTTTGTTGTTTCAACGCTTGAAACATCATAGGCAGATAACGAGCACCATTTAACGTAGGAATAACAACACTAACTTGCATAGGCTTACGGTACACGAGTTACTTTTACCATATTAGTTCTTCCCCGTTCTTTCAAAGGCATAGAAGCGGTATTTACGACAACATCTCCTTTACGTAATAATTTATGTTGTTTTAAGATATTGATAACATCTTCTATAGTTTCGTTAGTACCGACAAACTTATCATAATAAAAAGCACGGACTCCCCAGACTAAATTAAGGGAGCTAATTAGTGGGCGGTTATCGGTAAAGATATAGATAGGTGCTTTGGGGCGGTGACGAGATAGTTGAAAAGCGGTATAACCAGAGCGGGTCATACCAATGATTGCCCGAGCACGAATCCCTTGAGCAATCTTTACCGCTGCTAAACAAACCACATCAGACAAAAAGGTTTTAGAACGTATAGAAGGCTGTTGGTGCCGCTCATAAAGCGATGGGTCGTGTTCTGCTTTAGCAATCACTCGCTGCATCACCTCTACTGCTTCAACAGGGTATTTGCCTACAGAGGTTTCACCGCTTAACATCACTGCATCTGCACCGTCTAATACTGCATTAGCGATATCAGCCACTTCTGCTCTTGTTGGAGAAGGTCGCTCAATCATAGAATCTAACATTTGGGTTGCTACAATCGCTGGCTTTGCCGCCGCATTACACTTCTGAATGATGCGCTTTTGCCAAAAAGGAACCTCCTCAATAGGAATCTCAACGCCCAAATCTCCCCTTGCAATCATCACAGCATCGGTTGCCTCTATAATCGCATTGATGTTTTTTAAAGCCTGTGGCTTCTCTATTTTCGCTATAATCTTCGCCTGACTCTGTGCCTGTACTAATAACTTTCTTAATTGTTCAATCTCTTCTGCTGTACGAACAAAAGACAATGCTACCCACTCCACACCATAACGCAAACCAAATTCCAAATCCAATAAATCCTTCTCCGTAATAGAAGGTAAAGAGACCGCAACATGCGGCAAATTGATTCCCTTTCTGCTCTTCAACTCCTTTCCATGAATAACTCGCATCCGTACCTCCGAAACCCCATCACTTTCCACTACCTCCATCTTGATTTTACCATCATCAATGAGCATAATATCCCCTGGCTTCAAATCTTCCGCCAAAGAAGGATATTCTACAGGTATCTTCCCATCTTCTTCTTTATCAATCGCGCAAGAAAAAGTTAACTCCATCCCAGGCTCAAGTGGAATAGGATTTTTTAACTTCCCAATCCTCAATTTAGGTCCCTGAAGGTCTAATAAAATAGACACAAAAGTTCCTTCTTCTTGATTAATTTCTCTAACGATTTTTATAAAATGGGCATGTTGTTCATGAGAACCATGCGACATATTAAGCCGAACGACATCTACTCCTGCTAAAATCAACTGTCGCATTACTTCTTTATCCTCACAAGCCGGTCCTGCTGTGGCAATAATTTTCGTACGATTGAACGTCGGGCGTCTGTACATGTTATATGTGGATAGCTTTTTTATCTACCGCTAAAGCTGCTTCGCGCAAAACTTCTGAAAAAGTTGGATGGGGGTGGCAAGTTAAAGCAATATCTTCTGCACTGGCTTTGTACTCCATAGCTAATGCTACTTCTGCAATCATGTCTGCAGCTCTGGGCGCTAACATGTGAACCCCTAAAAGTTGGTCCGTCTCTTTATGCGCTAAGACTTTAATAAATCCTTCGGTATCTAAAGAAGCCCTTGCTCTACCCGACGCCATAAAAGGAAACTTCCCTACTTTGTAAGGAACATTTTGTTCTTTTAACTCCTCTTCTGTAAAACCGACCATAGCTAACTCAGGCCATGTATACACCACCGAGGGAATAGCTAAATAGTTAATATGCGGCTTTAAGCCTGCGATGTGTTCTGCAACAAAAATCCCTTCATCGGAAGCTTTATGGGCTAACATAGGACCGCGAACAACATCACCAATAGCATAGATATGGGGTTGTGCCGTCTGTAAATGCTCGTTTACAGGAATACGTCCTCGCTCATCGGTTTGTAAACCTGCATTTTCTAAACCTAATCCCTCTGTATAAGGGCGCCTACCCGTAGCAACTAAACAATACTCTGCACTTTGTTTCAATTCCTTGGCATCTGTTCGACTTTCTGCTGTTAAATACGTTCGTCCACGCTTTACCTCAACCGCCGTCACCTTATGATTTAAATAAAAGGTAATTTCTAACTCTTTTTCTAAAATCCGCTGTAGTGCCTTAGCAGCTTCCAAATCAAATCCTGGCAGTACTCTATTTAAGTATTCTACTATCGTTACTTTTGTTCCTAAGCGGGCAAAAACAGAACCTAATTCCAGACCAATGACTCCAGCTCCAATGATTAACATTGTTTTTGGAATCTTCCCAAGGCTTAAAGCCTCTGTAGAAGTAATGATGCGTTTCTTATCTATGGTAACGCCAGGAATAGAAGAAGGTTTAGAGCCTGTTGCAATAACAATGTAATTGGCTTGCAATTGAACTTCTTTTTCTCCTTGGACCTTAACAGTATGGGGGTCAACAAAAGTGCCAACGCCATGAAAGACTTCTATTTTATTTTTTCGCATTAAAAACCGAACACCTTCTACTGTTTTTTGTACTACAGCGTCTTTTTGGGCAAAAAGCTTTTTAGCATCTATTTTCACTTTTTCGGCTGTAATCCCCATTTGAGGTAGCTTGTGCTGTAATTCAAAATAGCGTTCGGAGTAATCTAATAAGGCTTTAGAGGGGATACAACCTACGTTCAAACAGGTTCCCCCAAGTGTAGGATACTTTTCAATCAAAGCGGTCTTCATACCTAGCTGTGCACAACGGATAGCACAGACATACCCTCCAGGTCCTGAACCAATCACAATAACGTCAAAACGACTCATGCAGGCAAAGATAAAGAAACTTAAAGGGGATTTCCTAAGTCGTTGTTTTTTTATCCTGAATTAATGCTTTATACCCTAAGGCTTGTAGTTTATTTTGACTTTGATGGGCTTCTTCTTTTAATTTCTTTTTATATGCCTGAACTAATTCCAAATAGCCTTCGTGAGCTAAGCCAAGGATTTGCAAAGCAAAAATAGCAGCATTTGTAGCGTTATTCAGTCCCATAGTTGCCACAGGAATTCCCTTTGGCATTTGTAAAATAGAATAAATGGCATCTAAGCCATCTATAGAGTATTCTGCTTTAATAGGCACACCGATGACGGGGATACGCACATAAGCAGCAAGCATTCCTGGTAGATGGGCTGCTGCCGACGCACCTGCAATCAATACTTTATAATCCTGTTCTTCTACCTGTTTAACAAATTCTACAAAAGCTTCGGGATGTTTGTGAATCTCCACAATGTACATATCATACTCTACACCAAACACCTCTAAGGTCTCTGCTGCTTCTGCCATACATTGTAAATCAAACAAGCTTCCTGCTACAATACAGATTTCTTTTTTGTCGTCAAAAGGGCTAGAAACTGCCATAACCTTAACGCATTATAGTCAAAGGCATGATTAGCATGATGGTGTCTTCAATCTCGCTACTTTCTATCGGTCGTAATTGTACAGCTCTATCAGCAGAAACAAACTCTAAACGCACCCGCTCTGAAGGAATCGCATTTAACATTTCTTTGAAATGGTCTGCATTCACGCCAATTTCAAAGGTCTCTTCTCCATTAAAACTGCAAGGTAGGTACTCTTGAGCAGCAACTTGCTCTTCATAACTCTGGGTTTGTAAAGCCAATTGCTCTTTATTAAAAGAAAGCACTGTCAAATGCTGTGTTCGCTGTGTATAGGGTTCTACTCGTTTTAATGCCTCTATAAGCCCTTCTCGGTTCACCTCAGCAATCAATGGGCTTTCACTACGGATAACTCTTTTGTAATCAGGGAACGTTGCGTCCAAAGGACGACAATAAAAACGCATAGATTGCAAATCAAAACATGCAGTACGTTCGGATAATATCAATTGAATTTCTTGCGCTTCTGTAGCATCTATCAAAGTTCTTAACATCTTAAGGCTCTTCTTATGGATAAGGATTTGCTGTTCTTTTTCTACCTTAAAATCGCTTCGTGTATAGAGAGCAAGGCGGTGTCCATTAGTAGCGACGAAGTTAGCGTATTGTTGGGTTAGGTCAAAGAAAACACCTACCATAGCAGGGCGATGTTCATCATCTGATGTAGCAAAAAGCACACGGTCTATAGCAGTTTTTAATACTTCTTTAGGAAACACCAAGGTAGCACCTTCTTCTATTTCAGGAACGGAAGGAAAGTCTGAAGCTGCCTCACCAGTAACTTCATAGCTACCTGACTGCGTTACCATAGTTAAACGTTGTTGCTCAGGCTCATAACTAATCGTAACAGGTTGCTCAGGCGTATGTTTCAAAGTAGTATGAAGTAATTTCGCAGGAGCCGCAATCTCTACTGGTGCATTTCCCTGGTCCTGCACCTCAACAAACACCTCTAAGGTATTTTCTAAATCGGTAGCTACTAACTGCAACTGACTACCTGATTGCCGAAATAATACATTACGAACAATCGGCAATACACCCGATTTAGTAGGGGCAACTTTATACAACCAATCTAAATGTTTTTCTAATACTTTCGCTCCAATAAGAAATGCCATACTGCGCTCTTCTTTGCCAAGCAAAGGTAAAAAGTTTTACTATAAACTTTTTCCACACCTTGTGCAAAGCCTTCGTAGAACTTGACACTAAAAAATAAAAACTTTATCTTTGTGCAGCCTTAGATTTTCAACAATGACGAAAGAGCAGTTTGTCCAGATGGTAGAAAATGTGTTAAGTCAACTCGGCGTTGACCCAGAAAAAAGCCGTATAAAAGACCAAAAAAATGCTTGGTTATACCAAAAAGGTTCCGCTTTGATTCGCATAGAACTCTTTGAAGTAGAAGGAAAAGACTATGTTTTAATTAGTTCTCCTGTAATGGACATCCCCCTAATGAACCGAGAAGCTTTTTTTGCAGAATTATTAACGATTAACGGAACACTCATCAACGCCGCTTTAATGATTTATCACGGCACCGTCCTCATTAAAAGCGATAGAGAAATAGAAGGTTTAGATGAAAAAGAATTCAAACGCATGTTAGAAAGAACAAGCCAATACGCTGATGCCTTAGATAATTATTTGATTGAAAAATACGCACCAGAACAATTGTCTAAAATCGGCGAACAAGAGGACCATGCTGCTGTATGAGATGGCTTCTATTGCTAAACTTCTGCTCATTAGTATGGGGACAAAAACCTTTTTATTTCTACTATGAAAGTGCTTCCGTAAGCATGAAGATTGAAAACGACACCTTACATCTAATACATCGCATTTACCATTATGACCCTAATATTCCCAGCAGTGTGCCCAAATCGGTAGAAAAGCGCTATTATAAACGTTACGTAAGTCCTAAGGAACAACGGCGATTAATTCAGCAGCTTTTAGTTTTAAAATTTTGGGATTGGAAAGATAGCTATGGTGCTCCTGAGGGCCAGCGTTACTATCCCTATTATTTTCATGTTCGCTGGAAAAAACAGGAAAAAGAAGTCATTTATCGTAGCAACCCTATGTATCCTCCACCCCCACCCAATTTTACGAAGTTAGAAGAATACATTCACAAATATTTCATTTCACCTTTTTTGGATAAAGAGCACTAAGGATTATTCTTCTATGATTTTTATTTCTACTCTGCGGTTTAATTGATGTGCCTCTTCTGTCATCTCGGTAGTAATAGGTTGGGTTTCACCATAACCTTTGTAGGTCATGCGTTCAGCAGGAATGCCTTTTTGGAGAAAATAATCATAAACAGCTTTGGCTCGTTTAGTAGATAAAACCTTGTTATATTCTGCGCTACCCCGAACGTCTGTATGCCCACCGATTTCAATTTTAATCTCTGGATGAGCTTTAAGGAAATCTACCCATTTGTCCAGTTCCACCATAGATTCTGGCCGCAGGGTAGCTTTACCAAAATCAAAAAAGACATTTCGTAAAATCGCTTTGCTTCCTACAGCAATAGGTTCTAAATGAATGTGCTCTATGATTTCTACATATTCTTTCCGTTGTGGAGGAATGACAATGTTCTTAGAATAATCCATGTAACCTGTCGCTTGAGCAAAAATAGCATAATTCTTCCCGGGAACTAAAGTAACCAAGTATCTTCCTGTTCGGGCATCTGAATAGGTTACCGTATAAGTATCTCTTGTGGCTAAGTCTATTAGAATAATTTTTGCTTCCAAGGGTGTTTTTTTCTTTGCATCCATCACATAACCCTTCAACAATGTAACTGTAGAACGAGGAATAGCGCCCTTTACTGTATCTTTCTTTTCTTCTTTCTCTTCTTTTTCTTTTTCTGCGGCTAACAACATAGGCGTAAAATCCACTAAATAAATATCTTCTGCACCATAGCTGTCTTTTCTACGGCTTGCATAATAGCCATGTTTACCATCAGCAGACAGCACAAAATAGAGGTCATTGTCAGGGGTGTTGATAGGATAACCTAAGTTAACGGGTTTAGACCAATTGCCTTGTTCATCGCGTACACTATAAAAGATGTCAAAACCGCCCATAGATGCTGGTCGGTTAGAAGAGAAGTAAAGGGTTTTACCATCAGGATGTAAAAAAGGCGCATCTTCATCATAAGGAGTGTTTATAGGAAAGGGAAGGCGTTTTGGTTTAGACCATTTACCGTTAGGCAAACGGTAACAA
>WFXK01000078.1 GCA_015490695.1 Bacteroidota bacterium
CAGCGTCAGATGTGTATAAGAGACAGGAATTAGGCGATAAAATCCCTGCAAACTTGAAGTCTCAAGCAGAACAATTGGTATCACAGTTAAAAGAAGCCCATAAAGCGGAGAAGGTTGAGGAGATAGACCGATTGATGCCGCAATTAAATAGTGTATTGCAGCAGATTGGGCAACACGCTTATCAACAACAGGGAGCAACAGCACAGCAACAGCAGGCTACGCAGGATAGTAGCAAAAGCGGTGACGACGTAACGGACGTAGAGTACGAAGAGGTAGACTAAGCCAACGGGGGGAGTCCTTCCCCCCTTTTTTATTTTTGTCCCCATGCCTAAAATAACGATTGTAAGTCCTGCTTATCCCTATCGCGGCGGACAAGCCTTAGTTGAAGCCCACTTGTACCATACCTTGACCCAAAACGGTTTTGATTGCCACACTGTTACCTTCTCGCTGCTCTATCCTTCTATCTTCTTTCCCGGAAAAACCCAATACGAACGTTCAAACTTCATTCCTTACCCCCATCAAGATAAGATTGTCCGTTTAATCAATAGCATAAATCCTATTTCGTGGTGGAAGACCGCTCAATACATTGCTAAACAGGGGAGCGACGCTGTTATCTTCGTATGGTGGATGCCTTTCTTCGGACCAGCATACTGGACCATCATCCAATTGCTACGACAATGGACCAATACAAAAATCCTTTTCTTAGTAGAAAACTATATCTCTCACGAACACCGCTGGTTTGATAAATTCTTTAGTAAACAAACTTTGCGTTTAGCCGATGCTTTCATTTGTGAATCTAGTTTCGTAGAAAACGCCTTAAAAACCCATCACCCTACTATTCCTGTCTTTCGTACGACCTTAGAGCTGTACGATTGTTATGACTTAGGAAAGTACACTAAGGAGAGCGCTCGCAAAGCCCTTGGTATCCCATTAGATAAACCTGTTATCCTATACTTTGGTCTTATTCGCCCCTATAAAGGCGTAGATAGACTAATCCAAGCTTTCCCTTTGATTAAAGAAAAAATTGCGGATTGTCAATTGTTAATCGTTGGCGAGTGTTACGAACCTTTAGAAAAGTATCAGCGCTTAATAGAAAGCCTTCCTGTTAAAGAAGGATTATATTTTATGGAAGGCTATGTTGCAAATGAAGAGATGGAAAAATATTTCAAAGCAGCTGACATTGTTTGTTTACCGTATTATCATGCGACACAAAGTGGTGTTTTAATGGTTGCTTACGCTTTTAAAAAACCTGTAGTGGTCACAAAGGTAGGAGGGCTACCAGAATTAGTTGTGCCGAATAAAACGGGTAAAATTATTCCTGACAATGCTCCTGAACATATTGCAAAAGCCTGTTGTGAATTATTACAAGAAGATTTAGAAAACTATGCGCAGCATATTAGTCAATTAAGTGAAACCTTAGGGTATAAGCGTTTACCCGAGTTAATTCGTTCGTTTTTACAATAAAAAAAATCCCTCCAACGGTGGTTGGAGGGATTGGCTGGGCTTTATGAGAGGAGTAGCTAAGGGCCAATAACCACAGTAGTGCTCCAGTTTCCTATGGAGATGGTTGCAAGGCTATCGCACGTACCATTTCCGTAGTCTATGACCCGAGTTAATTTCCCTTGCGGAGTGATTTCTAAAATCCCTGCTGTAACAAGGTAAGGGCAACCCAATTCTAAACGCAGAGGATTGCCGCTACGGGTTTGAATCGTATAAGAAGTGCCAAAGCGTGTGGTTCCACCACTACCTTGAAGGATTTCAATGGTAAAGACGTCATCGGTTCGGTCATAGGGGGTGTTGTAGCCGCTTACAAAAGTACGAATACGATGGTTGGTCCACTGCGCTTGCGAACCATTAGGGAAAGTTAATTGAATATTCAACGCATCTATACGGATACGAACCGAGTCTAAAATAGAAAGATACCAATTACCCTTTAAGCGGATGTCGTTTACATAGTAGTTATCGGTGTAGATGTGGATGGTATCGCCAGGTTTTCTCATCTTCCAAGGGCTTGGATAAACGATATGGATTTTCCCTCGGCGATATTTCCCGTCAACGCCAAGACAATTCGTTGTACCGAAGTCTAAGGTTAATTTTCTGGGCCAACCGTTGACGCTATCTAAGATAGTAATATTTAAGGTAGGGCAGGCGCTACTACCATAGACTCTGTTAATTAAGTTCGGGTTAGACTGGGCTTCGCTCACGCCGTAGTTAACAATAAATTGCGTTTCGCTTTGCACAATGGCGTCCTCTTTAAAGGTTGTTACATCGTTGTCTGTAGGTGTTGGCTCTTCCCCTTTAGGTCTACGACAGCCACTCCATACCAGTACCACTGCCATTAAAATCCCTAACCACTGAACTCGCATCGCTTTTTTCTATATAGACTTAAACAGATTGAATAAGGTTTAAAGCTCCGTAGCAAATCCTTACTGGCGTTCTTCGTCAGTGGCTTCGCGGATGTTAAGCACTACCACCTCATATATCAAATCCCTTCCTGCTAAAGGATGATTGAAGTCCATAGTAACGAAGGTTTCATCAAAGTCTGCGATGATAACGTCCATAGGAGGACTATTGGGGGGTTCTATGCGTAACATCATTCCTTATTCAGTTTAATAAAATAATGTCCTCTTGGTAAATATGCTAAATTTATAGTGTGCAATCCTTCTGAAAGAACCCCTTTATGAACTACACTTCCTTTTGAATCGTAGATAACATAGTAACACACTTGTTCAGTCTTTATGTTTATTATGTTTATTCTTGTTTCAAAAGGATTAGGATATATTTTCACATCTTCAAATGCTTTACCATTATCTCTTTTATCATACTTATCATAAATTTCTCTTTTTATTTCATTATGATTTTGCTGATAATAACGGAAATTATCAGAATCTTTTTTTATTTTACCCAATTGAGAAAAACAAGGTTCTATATAGGCATGAAAATTGTTTCCACTCCTAAATCCTGGCAAAAGCACTATTTGATTGCCTGCAACAAAAGTCACTGGAGAATTGAACTGATTGATTGCTCCAATATTACAGTTAGAGGTTATGTTGTGTATTGCCCTAGCAGTGTAGCTACCCCCTTGGTTCAAGCCATTGAGAATATCTGCACATGTAACATTTAAGTCATAACCCAAACCCATGGTTCCCGAAACACCTACCGCATCCCACGCTTTAGCAGTTTGGAACGCTTCATTGCTACAAGCACCAAATAGATCAACAGCTGCCCATATAGTAGCCATGCGTGCATCCGCATAATTTGCAGTGCTAGTTAAGTAGAATCTAAGTGCTCTATACAGAATCTTTAGTGTTTTTGCAATCCCTATTCCCTGAACTTGGTAAGAGACCCAAAATCATTAACTCCACTACCTCCTTGAGATAACAGATAAAACCAGTAGTTCTGCACTCCGCTGTTTGTGTGAACTCCGCAATAATCATTACTTTGTGTAGGAATACATCCTTGTTGAGAAACCCAATAGAGCGCCCCATCTCCATAAGTATCAGGTTGACCAGAAGAATTAGGATTATCCATGCTTCTTACATAAGGAGAAGCTAATACATCTTCTCCTACATAGAAATCGAAATAACCTTGTACATAGTTTTCCACAGCGTTACCAAATATATCTGCATACGACTCGTTTAAAGCTCCAGATTCTCCTGCATATA
>WFXK01000079.1 GCA_015490695.1 Bacteroidota bacterium
GGTAGGCGCAGTGCGATGGCGGCAAAGACGTTGTCTGAAAACGGATTTAAAAAGGTGTACAATTTACAAGGGGGTATTGTTGCGTGGATGCATGCCAACCTCCCAATAGAAAAATGAAGAAAAAGTTTGTTATTCCTTATAGGGCATTGGCATTAGCACCGATGGAGGACGTTAGCGACCCTCCCTTTAGAGCACTTTGTAAACGCTATGGTGCTGACTTGCTCTATACAGAATTTGTCTCCGTAGAAGGTATCATACGACAAGTGGAAAAATCATTAAAAAAATTAGACATCTTTCAATACGAACGCCCTATTGGCATCCAAATCTTTGGTGGCGAACTTTCTTCTATGTTAAAAGCGTTGCCGATTATTGAAAAAGTAGAACCTGATTTTATTGATATTAACTATGGTTGTCCGGTGAAGAAGATAGTGAAAAAGGGGGCGGGCGCAGCGATTTTAAAAGATATAGATAAAATGTATCGTTTTACAAAAGCCATTGTTCAAAGCACGCAATTGCCTGTTACGGTAAAAACCCGTTTAGGTTGGGATGAAAACAGTATTCGTATTGTAGAAGTAGCATTGCGTTTGCAAGATGCAGGGATTCAGGCATTAGCTATCCATGGCAGAACCCGAAAACAAATGTATAAAGGACGGGCTAATTGGAACTACATTGCTCAAGTGAAACAACATCCTGATATTGAAATTCCTATCATAGGGAATGGAGATGTAGACAGCCCTCAGAGGGCAAAAGAATGTTTTGAGCGTTACGGTGTAGATGGCATCATGATTGGAAGAGCAGCGATTGGCGCCCCATGGATTTTCAAAAGAATAAAACACTATTTACAAACAGGCGAAGTGCTTCCAGAACCTTCTATAGAGGAGCGTATTGAAGTTTGTAAAACCCATCTTTTGCAATCGGTAGAATGGAAAGGGGAACGTACCGCCATCTTTGAAATGCGCCGTCACTACGCTAATTACTTTAAAGGACTCCCAGAAATCAAAACCTTCCGCATCCAACTGGTAAAAGCTCAAAGCGTAAAAGAAGTCCTTGCTATCTTAGATAACCTCTACGAACACTATCTTCGCCAACAAGCAACCCTTGCTGCCGTATGATTCGCTACGAAGATTTCGCTAAGGTAGAAGTACGAACAGGCACTATTCTTCAATGTGAAGTCCTACAAGGAACTAAAAAACGTTTTTATTATTTAACGATTGATTTTGGTCCTTTGGGGATTAAACACTCGTGTGCTCAATTGATGGATAATTACAAAAAAGAGGATTTAATTGGGAAACAGATTTTAGCAGTTGTTAACATGCCGCCTTTGAAGATTAAGGATGTTTATTCTGAAGTATTGGTTTTAGGGGTTCCTGATGAGCAGGGTGGTTGTGTTTTAATTGTTCCTGATAAAAAAGTAGAGAACGGTAAAAAATGGTATTGATTTTTTTTCTATGGGGTTTTGTTGCGGTAAATGCGCAGCATTTACGTTGTTCGCCTGTTGCAGGAGTGATGCAAATGCGTTCAGGGCGGATTTGGGTTCAAACAACGGGTGCTGCTGAAGTAAAAATCCGTTATTGGAAACAAAATCATCCCAAACGTTATTGGGAAACTCCAACTTATTTAACGCAAAGAAAGCATTTATACGCGGCAATTTTGCTTTTAGATAGTCTTGAACCAGGAACTCGTTATGCTTATCAGGTAGTTGTTGGTGGTCATCTTGAGCCAGATACACCCTTGACTTTTCAAACCCCACCCCATTGGCAATACCGAACCAAAGTGCCAGATTTTTGTTTTGCCGTTGGTAGTTGTGCGTTCATTAATGATTCTGCTGACGATAGAAAAGGACCACCCTATGGAAGCCACTACGAGATTTTTGACCAGATCGCTAATAAACGTCCTACCTTTATGCTTTGGTTAGGGGATAATGTTTATTTTCGTCCGCCTGATTGGAGCTCGTACTATGGGATGCTTTATCGTTATACACAAGTGCGGTGTCATCCCGCACTGCAACGTTTATGGCAAAGTACTATGCATTTAGCCCTATGGGATGACCACGATTATGGTCCTAATAACAGCAATGGTGCTTTTGTTCATAAATCGGAAAGTTTAGAGGCATTTCGCCACTTTTGGCCCAATCCTGTCCCTCCTATACCTGATTTGCCAGGCAATATCGGATACTATCAATGGGGCGATGTGCTAATTGTATGGTTAGATAACCGCTGGTATAGAAAAGAACAACGACAATGCTTCGGAGAAAAGCAAATTCAATGGCTGATAGATGTCTTACGACACAGCAAAGCAACTTTTAAAATCATTGCCACAGGAGGACAAATCTTAAATCCGCTGCCTATTTTTGAAACTTATGCTAACTATCCTGAAGAACGGGCTTATTTTTTAGAGCAATTAAAACATATAGAAGGGGTTTTTATCCTTTCAGGCGACAGACATTTTACTGAACTTAATTGTCTTCGCCGTCCTGATAGCTATCCGCTTTATGAATTAACTGTCTCGCCGTTAACCTCTAAAGCGTACCATCCAACAGAAAAAAATCCTTATAGAGTACCCGGCACATTGGTTTCAACACAGAATTTCGCTTTGTTGTGTTTCTATGGTCCTTTACAAAATAGGAAAATGAAGATTCAGGTTTTTGACTGGCAGGGAAAACTACATTGGGAAAAAGTGCTGAGTGCCAAGGAATTGCAATTATCCACGAAGGACTGATTAAGCGGTTTTTACACAGGGAAAAAACAAATCTTACTGATAATCAGTGATTTAATGCTTATGTGGAAAAAGAAAAGATAGAACTTTAGCACGCATCTTCTACTTTTGAGGCGCTATGAAAAGAGGGTGGCTGGTTGCTATAGCATTAATGATAGCATGCAATAACTTAGAGCAGTTAGACCAACATAGTACTACGGAGAAAGAAGCGACCATTTTAGATGAGAGCGTCGTTAAGAAAGATTTAGCGATAAAACCCAAATGGAAGCAAGTGATTCTTATTAAAGGCAAGGGACCCAAGGAAAGTGAAATTTTCCGCATACGAGGAAAAGAATGGAAAATCGCGTGGAAAACTCAAAGCGATGAAACTTCTGATGAGTTCATCCTTATTTTATACGATAAAAACAATCCAGAAAATACAGAAGTAATAGCAAATACCACAGGTGATAGTGAAGATTTTGTCTATTTAGAAGGGAAAGGAGAGTATTACTTGTCTATTAACACGAAACAATCTTACGAAATCACGATTGAAGAGCTGCGATAGCTTGCGTGGTATTAAAAAAGTTTCTATCTTTGTTAACCGAAACCAAAAGGTTGGCTGCTATGCGTAGTGTGGTTGTATGGCTTTTGGGAGGGCTGTTACTATATGCCCAAGATTTAGTTTACAACAACGGCGCAGGCGTTTATATCACCAATGGTGCTCAAGTCTATGTCTATGGAGGTTGGGTGAACCAAAATAGTGGCGCTTTGTTAGATAACCAAGGCGAGCTTTATTTACGCAATGGTACAGGAACCTTCCGAGGTAATTTCACAAACCAAAATTTTGCTACTGCACAATTAGGTGCGAATGCTTTGATGACAGTCCAAGGAGACTGGCTCAATGATGCAACCTTCACAGCAGCAAACACCAGCCGCGTCGTGTTCGACGGCGTAGACAATCAAATCTTCAATAAAGGTCCCAATGCTAATGACCCTAATGACTATTTCGGTATTGTAGAAATCAACAACACGGCAACAGGTGACCTTGGTGTAGATGTTCAACCAGGCGTTGTTATGGGAGTGAATAATCAATTGATTTTTACACAGGGAATTATTAAAACCGCTGCGAATTCTGAGGTGCGAGTGGTGAACTCTGCTGCCAATGCTATTATTGGCCATGAGACGGTAGGTGCTAATATTACGGCGACAACACGGAATTATGTTGCGGGCAGATTGCGAAGGGTGGTTACAGACCCCGTAGCAACCGCCTATGATTTTCCTGTTGGGGATTTACCCAGTGGTAAAGGATACCACCTTTTGCAACTGAGTTTTAGTGCTACCTTAGACCCTTTAGTAGGTGACCCGCATAATATTTTAGCGTCGTTTACCCCCGTTGCTCAAACCCCTCCAGCAATGAATGACTGTGGCGCCAGCTTCACTAATGCTTTAGACGATGGCTATTGGATCATCACCGGCTACCAAAGCGACTACTTAACCACTGTACCTTCCTTAAGTGCAGGGAAAACCTATCAACCTTCGCTTTATAACCAACTCTATACCAACGGACCAGGTAATCAATTAACAGTTGCCATTGACCCTGGTACGGGCTATATTTTAGAGGGAACTCCTTGTACGGGTAGCGGTCCTGCACCACCAGCCACAGCAGTAATCCGAGATGGAATGACCACCACAGCAGGAAACCTCATTAGTGTCTTCTCTTCTAATCCCTTCCCTGTAACCTTACTCTCATTAAAAGCAATTCCTCAACAAAATGCCATTGATGTGCAATGGACTACAGCACAAGAAATTAACAACCGTGGTTTCTTCTTAGAACGCTCCGAAGATGGAACCACCTTCTCCACACTGGCATGGATAGATGGAAAAGGAACCACCTACACCCCTCAAAACTACAACTACTTAGACAAAAACGTAAGACCCTACGTGCTCTATCACTATCGCTTAAAACAAATAGATTATGATGGTAATTCCCAATACTCTAATGTAGTAACAGCAATGATAACCGATGAAGCACAGCCTATTAGTGTTCAGGTCTATCCTAATCCTACTCCTAATGACTTGTATTTGAAGGTATTTACTCCACAAGCCACAACGCTATATGTGCAAGTCTATGATGTAGTTGGTAAACAGCTTTTGAATAAAGCCATTGCTTTAGAACAAGGAGAAAACACTATAACGATTGAGGACTTTAGTAATTTCGCTTATGGGACGTATTATTTGAAGATTCGGGGTGAAGGTGTTGAGATGCATTTGCAGGTATTGAAGGTAAGAGAGTAGTTTATTTTTTCCAGAGTGGGTAGGAGCGGATGGCGGTGATGCATGCCATCCATGCA
>WFXK01000080.1 GCA_015490695.1 Bacteroidota bacterium
AAGGCACTAACCCATTGAGACTGCCTTCTAAAGTTTTATTATAACTATTCAAGCTGCTTTTTATAGATTGCATGGCTTTTTCATTAGCGCTATTAGAGGGGATTTTTAAATCGTTAGGTCCTTGAGGTTCTAATTTAGCAAAAGGCAAATAGACTAATATGGTGTTTAATCGTTTTAGTTTTGCGATGTAGATTTGGGTTAATTGCAATTTGTCCATTTTTTCCAAGTCGCCGATGGTGTAGTTGATGGTAGCGGTGTTTTGTACGGGTTGTTCCTCGCCTTCTTTTTGCGCCCATGCAAACGTTGTGATGGCTATCCAGCCTACAAAACAAAGAGAAAAAACTCTCATACGCTCTCTCCTTTAATTAACGCCCCTCAAAAAAAGAAGGTTTTAAGCAAAAATCAAAATAACTTTCCCCAACGCTGTTGAGAACTACCATTGCTCTTTAAAACTTCGTTTTCCTACTTCTGTAGAAATATAACTCGTTATAAAGTGAAAACAAATTCCCTATCCCCTGAATTAGTGACTAAAAACCTTAAAGGAGCTACTGCAGAACAGCTTCAACGTTTGGATTCAAACGCTACCTTACGAGCAAGGCTCTTACCTTTTTGCCGATTAAAATATGGTGAAATCTGGGAAGACCCTGTAAAAGGACATAAAGTAGGTGTTTTAGACGCTACTAAAATAGAGGATGTGAAAAAAATCATGGCAGACAAGAAAGCCCACCTTATTATCAATGACCCTCCCTATAATGTGATTGTCGGAAGTGCCAACACAAAACGATTGTTCAAAATCACTCTTGAAGATTATTTAGCTTTTTCAGAAAAGTGGATTAAAAATGCAATTGCTATTATGGCTCCTGATGCCCATTTATATATTTGGATAGGGGCGGACTACAAAGACGGCTTCCAACTCCTACCTGATATAATGATTCTAATGCGAAAATTTAAAGAATTAAAACCAAAAAACTTTATCACCTTACGCAACCAACGAGGTTATGGAACACAAAAAAATTGGATGTGGGTGCGACAAGAATTGCTTCACTATACAAAGGGAAATCCAAAGTTTAAAGTAGTCTATACGGATATTCCTAAAATTCTAAGAGGTTATTACAAAGTGGTTAATGGGAAACTTACAGAAAACTTAGAACGCAGTAAGTCCAACACAATAGGACCAGGAAATGTTTGGGTAGATATTCAACAAGTTTTTTATAGAATGGAAGAAAATGTTCCTGGGTGTTACGCCCAAAAACCATTAAAAGCGATAGAAAGGATTTTACTCAGCAGCAGCGATGAAGGAGATTACGTTGTAGATTTTTTTGCCCACTCTGGAACCACGCTTATCGCAGGAGAAATCCATAACAGAGTCGTATACACCTTTGACATAGACCCCATCTTCGCAGAAATTACTATAAGAAGATTGGAACACTTCCGAAAAACAGGTTGGCAGTGGAGAAATCCTTTTCCTGAAATTACAAAAAACAACGTAAGAGCTCATGAACCCCCAAAAAGAAGAGTTTGTTTGCATCTGAGTTTGATATGGAACGGATGTGGAGTATTTCCAACAGACAAGTTCTTAAGCAAATAGATGAGAAGTCAGATGTAGTAGCCATAGAGTGCGGTAGATACTGTGAGGCGTTGTTTGGATTAAGCAAAAATGGCAAAAGTGTACCCAATAGCGCCATCAATCTCTGATTAAATAAACACAAGTGCTATGAAAAAAATACTGAAATCCTACCTTAAAAACCTTGTTGAAACATATAGCCGCGGAGATGCACGAGAGGAATCCTACTACAAGCACCTTGCAGAACTCATTAAACAAATAGCACAAATGCTGAATGTTTCAAATGTAGACATAACGATCCTACCTAAAAAAACCGATGCAGGAAATCCCGACTTCCGCATATGGAACGGCAAAAACAAAATTATCGGGTACATTGAGGCAAAAGCCCCCACGCAGATAAACTTAGATCTCATTGAAACCTCAGAACAACTACAACGCTACCTTTCTACCTTCCCTAATGTTATCCTAACAAACTTCTATGAATTCCGCCTATACAGAAACGGAGAGCGTATAGCACAAACAACTATCGCACGTCCCTTCATAGCAAAAACGATCAAAACCGTACCTCCTATTGAAAACATAGAAGAATT
>WFXK01000081.1 GCA_015490695.1 Bacteroidota bacterium
GTCTACAATCACGTCTTCAATAGCTTCGTAGTAAGGGCGAATACGATGGCAATCTACTAAGGGGTTTTTTATGGCTTTGATAGTAAAGGCGTAGTCGTATCCTGTTACTGGTTTGCCATCGTCCCACACGGCTTCAGGACGGATTTCAAAATGGTAGTAAACTTTTCCGTTTTTTTCTTCAATCGTAGGGCGGGCGACGGCTAATTGAGGAACAAGCTCATAGGTTTCAAAGTCCATTACTAAGGGTGATTGGAAGATGTGGTCTAAAATATAGCCTGCTGTTGCTCCTTGGTGATTTAATAGGTTTAAGTTATCGGGGTCGTCCAAGGCGTGGATGATAACCCAGTCGCCAACAGCAGGTTCTTTTTGCTGGGATTTACACTCATAAGGCTTTTCATTGCTGTTCCCCGTCTTGCAGCCCCAAAGCAGTACACCAATAACAAGCCCCCAAAACGTCCTTTTCATAAGTATGCTATTTGGCGCGCTAAAGTTATACAACTTCCTTTGATGGACAAAATCGCTTTGCTCTTGCATAAATCATTTTTCTATTGCATCTTTGCCCTTAGTGAAACGATGGTGGAAAAAATTAGCAGCTGCCGCTTTTTTATTCTTTCTCATTAAAGGAGTGCTGTGGTTACTTCTTCTTTTGACCTCTATAGGAATGTTAAAAAAATGGCTATAAACGATGCCTACCCAAACCTATGCAGAATTTTTAGACCTTAGTGTTGACTTTCCCCCAGAAGGCTTTGAAGTCATTAACAATGAACTTTACTTCCACAACATCAACCTTATGGAACTGGTAGAAACCTACGGAACTCCCCTGCGGTTCACCTTTCTACCTATTATCTCTAAAAAAATCCAAGAAGCGAAACTTTACTTCCAACAAGCCTTTTTAAAAAATGACTATCAAGGAAAGTACATTTATTGCTACTGCACTAAAAGCGCTCACTTCAAACATGTATTAGTAGAAGCCCTTAAAAACGATATTCATTTAGAAACCTCTTCCAGTTTTGATATTGCCATCATTCGTGCCCTTCATCAGGAAGGATACTTTCCAAAAGATAGAATGGTTATTTGTAATGGTTTTAAAAACGATGATTACAAACGCCGTATTGCCGACCTCATCCACGATGGCTTTACAAACGTCATCCCCGTATTAGACAACAAAGAAGAATTTAACTTCTATCTCCACGAATTTGAAAACCAAGAGATTTCTATCGGAATTCGTGTTGCGATTGAAGAGCAGCCAGACCATGAACTTTATACTTCCCGCTTCGGCATCCGAGCCGATGAAGTCTTAGACTTCTATAAACACCGCCTACAACCCTATTCCCAATTTAAAGTAACGCTACTTCACTTTTTTGTAGAATCGGGCATTGACGACACCCCTTACTACTGGAACGAATTAGAAAAAATGGTTCATCTTTATTGTAAACTTAAACAAATCAATCCCGACTTGCGCTACTTAGACTTAGGAGGCGGATTACCCTATCGCAATTCGCTATTTTTTGACTTTGATTATGAATACGTCATCAATGAGATTGTCGCCAATATCAAAAGTATTTGTCGCTCTTACGGTGTTAAAGAACCCGATTTAATTACAGAATTTGGTAGTTTTACCGTCGCCGAAAGTAGTGGCATCATTTTTAAAGTTTTGGGTAGGAAAAAACAAAACGATAGAGAAAACTGGCTTATTTTAGATGGTAGTTTGATGACCACCATGCCCGATATTTGGGCGTTAAATCAAAAGTATATTTTACTTCCTATTAACAACTGGGATTGTAAGTATGACCGATTTATTTTAGGAGGATTAACTTGCGATTCTGCGGATTATTATAGTACCGATGCCCATACAAAGGTGCTGTTTTTGCCTTCTACACGAAAAACGCAGTATTTAGGCTTTTTCCATACGGGGGCTTATCAAGAGACCTTAAGCGGTGTAGGGGGAATTCATCACTGTTTGATTCCCACACCTCGCCATGTGATTTTAGACCGCGCTCCCGATGGTACGCTTATTCATAAAATCTTCCGTGAAGAGCAAAACAGCAGAGAAGTGCTCCGTATCTTAGGTTACCTACCCTAATGATTCACCGCCCCTTCAGTAAACTAGACCGCTATTTAATGAAAAAATTTGTTGTTACCTTCTTCTTTATGCTCATCCTTATGGTGTTAATCATCGTTGTCATTGACATCGCAGAAAAAATTGACGACTTCATAGAAAGAAAACCCGGACTTTATAAAATCGTTTTTGAATACTACGTTTATTTCATTCCCTTCGTTGCGAATTTGTTAATTCCTGTTTGTGTATTTTTATCCGTTATTTTTTTCACTACGAAGTTAACGCAACGCTCTGAAACGATTGCGATATTAAGCAGTGGAATTCCGTTTCAGCGTCTTTTATTTCCTTATTTAGTAGTAGCAATAGCCTTAGCGCTGTTTTCTTTTTATCTGCATGCTTTTGTCGTTCCACCTGCTACCAATAAACGCATGGACTTTGAATACAAATACTTAAAATACCGCATTGCTTGGCATAAACGTTTTATTCACAAAAAAATAGACCAAGGGCTTTTCCTTTCGCTTTATTCTTATAATCAATTTGACACTGTTGGTACTTTAGTTAGTTTAGAGCGTTTTGAGGGGAATCGTTTGGTAGCGAAGCTATGGGCACAGCGGATGCAATGGCTCCATGCCAAACAGCAATGGCGTTTATATCAAGTCCGTATCCGCTATTATTTGAATGACTCCACGGAAAAAATGGAATTTTATCCTTTTATAGATACCACTTTACAAGTTTATCCTTCAGACATTTATCATCGGGAAAACATGGCAGAAAGCCTACCTTTACACGAACTTTATGCTTATATTGAATTAGAAAAACGAAGAGAGTCAGACTTTTTACAGGAGTTAATGATAGAAAAGCATGAGCGTTTTGCTTATCCTTTTGCTGCTTTGATTTTAACCTTTATTGGGTTATCGGTTTCTTTACGCAAGCGCCGAGGGGGGGTGGCTGTCCAATTAGGTATTGGACTCATCATTTGTTTTCTATACATCGCGCTTTTGAATCTATCCCGCATTTTGTTTGCTGAAAGTTTAGGGGCATGGTTAGCCGTATGGGCTCCGAATTTATTGTTTACTATCGTAGCCATCATTATGGTTCGTTTGGCACCCAAGTAAATCTTGTAATTGCTGCCAACGAACAAAGACCTTTTCTGGTGTTAGCAAACGCATGCACTTAAAATGCCTTTTAGGACAACGCCGAAACCCTAATTTAGAACAAGGGCGGCATTTTAATCCTTGCACTTCTGCAATCACGTGTGTTGTTGCATAAGGGGTCATGCCGAATGCTGGGACGGTGTTGCCCCATAAACTTAAAATCGGCATTTGTAATGCTGCTGCAATATGCATGAATCCTGTATCATGAGTTAAGACCCGTTGACATTGCTGCATTAAAGCGGTACTCTGTAATAAAGAGGCTTTACCAACGAAATCCATAAAAGGGACACGCAAATGCGGTGTGATTTGCCGAGCAAAAAAATACTCTTTTATCCCCCCTAAGAAAACAACCGACCAGTTTAAACGATTTAAAAAGGTAATAAAATACTTCGGTAGCCACTGCTTAGTGGTATAGGTTGCACTTAAAACGACCGCTACACGTGGAGGAGGTAAATAGTACAAAACCGACGCTGCCCACTGCTGTAAAGATTCCGGAATAAAAAAATACAAACGTTTTTCTGTAAAAGGAACGTTTAAGTCTTGTAAAACCTTTGCATAGCGTTCTACAATGTGTGGGATAGACAAGTGACGTTTAAAGCGCACCATTAACCATTTTTTGAAATTCTCTTTCGGGAAGCTATACCATTTTCCTCCTAAAGCCCTCCGTAAACGTAAAGAACGTAAGCTTTTGTGTAAATCTATTTGGTAGTTATAATGGTACTTTTTGATGGAACGCACTAAAGTTTCCCAATTTCCATCATAAGCATGGAGTACATCTACATCGGGGTTATATTGTAGCAGTTCTACGTAATTTTTTTTCAGAACATAATGGATTTCAGCGTTTGGATAGGCTTGGCGGATATTACGCAGGATGGGGGTAGTGAGCACGATGTCGCCAATGGAGCTAAAGCGAACAATTAAGAAACGGGGTTTGTCCATTGATGATAACGGATAAGTCCTTGTAAACTATCGCGTAAGACAGCACCCAAAGTTAGATGAAACTTCTGCAATACCTTTTTTAAAATAGCACGAAAATGATAGGCGATACCGCCAACGAAATGGACAGAAGTAAAAGCATAGCGATTACAAAGGGGTACAAGGTAATAGCGACAGAAGTCGCTGAGGCTTTCTTCTATGATGAAGGTTAATTGGGGTTGTTGTTGCAGCCATGGGGCGATTTGAGCTAAATAGCGATTAGGTTGTTTACTTTGATAAAGGTTTTCTATAAAAGTGTGCCATGGGCATTGGAAGTAGCGTTCAAAGGCGTTCATTATTTTGGGGTTTGGGGTTCTACACAGGTATTGCAGGGTACGTTTTCCGATGTCTGCACCGCTTCCTTCGTCGTTGATAAGGTATCCCCATCCACCCAAGCGCTCTATGATTTGATTGCCATTATAAAAGCCTGCTATGGAGCCTGTGCCTAAAATCGCAATAATACCTTTTTGATTTTGCAGACATGCCCTTGCTGCTCCTAATAAGTCATGATGGATTTCTATTTTTGTTTTAGGAAAACAATCTTGAATGATGGTTTGTAGTTGTTGTGCTTTTTGCTTTTTTTCAAATCCTGCGCCGTAGAAGAAGAGATGGGAAAGCGAATAATTTTTAAGTATAGGTACGATGTTTTTTTGGAATTGTTGTGCGATGGTTTCCATGGAAGCTATAGCGGGATGAAGCGGGATGTTTTGAAAGCTATGGATTGTTTCATGGACTACAGCCCATTTTGTTGCACTGCCGCCGGCATCACAGACCGCCCAAGCCATCAATCTGAAGCTTGTGCTTGTAAGTAATTCAACACATAAAAACGTCGTATTTGTTTTTCACTCATGCCTCGTTCTCGCATGGCTTCATCTAAGCGCGCTCGCATCTGTTTAAAAGCTTTTAGTTTTTCACTATCTTCGGGAGAGATTTCAAATTCTTTCATGATGCGTTCATAGGCATCATCCCATGTGGAGAAGGTTAATTGACTTGCTTGATAGGCTTTATAAAGAGGGGTGTTAGGAGACGCTCCTTGAGGCAGCTCCTCTTCCATGGTTTCAATAGGCATTTTGGTCGTTAGCGCAGGAATAGGATAGTATTTTGCTCTTTTGAAGTTTGTGGATTGTTGTTGAGGGGAAGAAGGTAATACCACAGAACGATGAACATGGATTTCAATCGGAGGTAATTTGGTACGGCATTGCCATAGAAAAAGTAGGAAAATCCACAAACGTTTCATTGGCTACAAAGATAGCAAAACTTTTTTAGCTTTGCATGCCATCATGTCTGCATCGGTTCGTCTAAAAGGGGAGTATTTATTGGATAATATTTTACGATGGAGCGATACACAATCCTTAGAGGCGCTTGCAAAACATACGCTTTATAATAAAAAAGAGCCGATAGATCCTCAAAATCCGAAGCATCGTCAGTGGTTGCAGAATCAAATAAAAAAGATTCAATATTGGTTGCAAGAAAGTCATTATTATGTGATAGAGAACTTTTTTGAGGAGACCATTGATGGTGTTCGACATTATGTTTATGCGGTTGCTTTTAGGGCGGAGGGGGTTGTGCAGCATTTAAGGTATTTTCATTTTATTGAGAAAGAAAATGAACTTTATTTTGTGGGTATTAGTGCATAGAGGTTATTAGCTATGTTTCAAGGTGTTAAGGAGTGTTGTTGTGATTTATAGCTTAGGCTGGTTATGGGAAGTTGATGTAAGATGAAGTTAGGAAATACGCTAAAGAGGTGAAGAGTGATACTTTAGAGGCGGGGAAACCGAAAAAAGATATAAGTGTTAGTAGGCACTGATAAGGGGTGTAATGAGTAAGAAACTCATTAAATTAATTTTTCTTGGCTTAAAAAAGCTTAAGGTTTTTGTTTGGGTATTATAAACGGTAGGAAATTTAGGAGCCCTTTAGTTTTTACCTTCTTTAACCGATTTTTTGGCTACGTCTCGATATGGATGTGATAGCTGTTATATTGTAAAAGATTTTGAGACTGTTAGGATTGAACGTGCAGTTGGCAGTCTTTGTAGTGTTTGTGTTCAGGTTATGGGTGCTGTTTTACTTTGTGTATTATTTAGATTGTAAGTGAGGAATTTCAGTAGGGATTTTATTTGTGTGCTTTTATGGCGAACTAAGGAGACATAGGGATGCTTGGGATGGATTTATTCTTTTGTTTTGAATAAAGGGAAAAGTTCATTCTTGAGGAGAGGACTACATTTTTTGGTAATTTTAAGCTAAAACGATTTGCTATTTTTGCCTTTGTGTATGGGTTGTTAACGGTTTTTGTCGCGTGGCGTTTTTTACCCCCTGTGGCTACACAGCAAACACCATGTGTTGTATTAGATCTTCAGCTATACCCTTGGTATTGTGAAACGTATGGCGATAGTGTGTTTCTACCTTTTTATATTAGTAAACGGAAACGTGTTACTTTGGATTTCCTTCTTAAGCCTTTTTGGGATACCGCTTCCGTTTCGCTTCCTTTTTTATATATTATAGATTTTCGGGGGCGATTGAAGGTGTATGTAGATGGGGAGTTGCTGTGGGTATCTGAAAAGGACTCAGGTAGTAGTTGTATACCTATGCGGTCTTCTTGGAAGCGATTAAAGATTGTTTTAGAAAAAGGAAGACAAGCCTATATAGGGATTCTTCAAGGGGTTTATTTAGCAAAAGTACCGTGTTTGCTTCCTATGGCTTCTCGCAAGGTTATTTATAGTTCTGGAGAAGTAAAATATTTTTCTGTGGGCAATTATGGTTATTGGCTGATGGTATTGTTGTGGTTGTTTTTTGGGGTATATAGAACTATTTTGTTGCGGTGGGTGTTATGGTTTTTTGTTTTAGGTTGGGTTGGGAATTTTTTATTGTTTATGGGATGGTTATCTCATTGGGGATGGATGGAAGCAGCAGCAGTAGTGCTTTTATGGGATGTATGGCGGGGGTTTTGGATGGGGTGGTGGAGTATACTACTTCAAAAACCGTGGCGTTATAGTCTACAGCCTTATAAAAAAGCTGACTATTATTTCTTAATGGCAAGTGCACTATTGCTTATTTTTTCTTTATATGAAGTAGACTTATGGACACGAGTAATAACGTTGCTTTTAATATGGGGGGGGCGGAGTATTTATTTAATGTATGGGTGGTATCGTTTACGGTGGGATAGGTGGTATGGAATTATTTTGTATTTTTGCCTGCTGGAAGTTGTCCCTTTACTTATTTTAATACGCTTATAGCTTATGCAAATAAAGCGTATTTTAATCACACATGGCGCACCTGCTAATGGGAAGTCTTCTTACTCCTTATTAGAAGAACAATATGGCGTAGAAGTTTTATACCATTCTTTTTTAGAAGTGCGAGGCATAAGTGTAATGGAGTTTCGTAAACAGGGCGTTAATCCTTTAGACTATACGGCAATCATTTTTACAAACAAACATGCAGTTGACCACTTTTTTAGAATTTGTAAGGAAATGCGTATAGAGATGCCAGCAACAACACGCTATTTTTGCTTGACGCAACAAATTGGAATGTATCTGCAAAAGTATATTCAAGTAAGAAAGCGGAAGTTGTATGCTGTAGACAGAGATGTTAAAGCGTTGTTACGCTATATAGATAAATACAAACAGGAGCGTTTTTTATATCCTTGTAG
>WFXK01000082.1 GCA_015490695.1 Bacteroidota bacterium
ATACGATACAATTCCAAGTCGTCAGCGTCCTGTTGTGAACTGGGTGTTAATAGCCATCAATGTGATGATTTTTTTCTTTATAGAGGTGCCCCTTTCCTCAGATGCCTTAACGTTACTTTTTAACCTTTACGGAGTGGTGCCTCGCCGTTTTACAGACCCCCAATGGGCTTACTATATGGGCTTGTCGCCAGATGGCTATTGGGTGTTTTTAACCAGTATGTTCCTCCACGGCAGCTTCATGCATCTGCTCTCTAATATGTGGACCCTATGGATTTTCGGCGATAATGTAGAAGATAGAATGGGGTCTTTGCGGTATTTAATCTTCTATCTGCTATGCGGTATATTAGCAGGAATCACCCATTTTTTGCTATATCAAACTTCTGATAAGCCTGCTATTGGTGCTTCTGGAGCTATCTCAGGCGTTATGGGCGCTTATATGTTTCTGTTTCCACGAAGTAGAATCGTGTTTTTAATACCTCTGTTCTTTGTGCCCTATTTTGTTGCCCTGCCAGCCTTTCTATATATTGGAGCATGGTTCATAGGACAGTTTTTTAGCGGTACAGTTAGTTTAGCGGTAAATCCTGAAGGTGCAGGTATTGCTTTCTGGGCTCATATTGGAGGCTTTTTAGCAGGAGTTCTGCTATTCAAGCTCTTTCTTAGACCATCATGGCGACCACCCTACCCCGATGAGTACGGACAAAGATGGACACCTTTTTATTAAATCATAAATGTCTATGGAACTTTTTTGGTTGTTTCTGCTACTAATTTCTTTACAGCCCGCTATTCAGCGGCATTTACTCTTGTACATGCGACAGTCGCTTATGGAACAAATTGAAAAAGAACGAAAAAGCCGGTTTATCGCTATTGTCCATCGTCAAGAAACCATGAGCTTTTTAGGTTTCCCCGTCTATCGTTTCCTAACCATGGAGGACTCTGAAGCCGTGTTAAGAGCTATAGAAACCACTCCAAAGAATACCCCTATTGACTTATTGCTTCATACGCCAGGCGGATTAGTGCTTGCTGCCACACAAATCGCTTATGCCATCCGTAAACATCAAGGTAAAGTCACCGTCTTTATTCCCCATTATGCTATGAGCGGCGGTACGCTGATTGCCTTGGCTGCCGATGAAATATGCATGAGCCCTAATGCCGTACTAGGACCCTTAGACCCACAACTAGGACAATACCCCGCCCCCTCTCTAATTAAACTCCGAAGAATGAAAGCCATTGACCAAATAGACGACCAAACTCTCATATTAGCAGACCTCGCAGAAAAATCCCTAAGACAAATCCAAGAAACTATTAAAAACCTACTACAAGGACGCCGTTATACCGAAGAACAAATCAGTGAAATCGCAAAACAACTAACCGAAGGCCATTGGACCCACGACTACCCCATTACCGCAGAAAAAGCTAAAGACTTAGGATTACCTGTAAAAATAGGAATTCCAGAAAAAATCACTAAACTGATGAGCCTCTATAGACAACCCATACAACGAGCACAAAGCGTAGATTATTTACAACGAAACGGTGTGGTATAATCTTTGCTTTATTATGGAATGAAGAAAACTTTATAACAATGCGTTTCATTGTAGCTATCTTAGGAATAGGGATTATGGGGTTAGGGTTTTGTTATGCCCAACAGCAACGTGTTGCCACTACAAAAAGCAGTACAACTGTCTATGGACTTAGTGATTACTTAAACGACCAATTACGTTTATCTCCTCAGCAAGTTAAGCAAGTACAAAGTATTTTGAAGGCTTATCCTGTAGAGCATTTATCGGATGCGAAAGCAAAAGAGCGCAATCAAGCCATAGAGCGGGTATTAACACCGCAACAAAGGGAAAAATTTCGTAAATTAGGACTTCACTGGGAGCAAAAAGCAATTACGAAACATCCACAAAAGAAAGGAGTGAGGAAAGAATAGCCTTTACTCTTCTAATTCCTTTGCAGGAACGCCAAACCATTTTGTGCCTGGAGGCACAGAACGCATTACTACACTACCAGCAGCAATGTAAGCTTCATCTCCCACAACGACTCCAGGGTGTAAAATCGCTCCATGACCTATATAAGTATGGGAGCCGATTTGAACATGATGCCCTATAATCACTCCTGCCTCTATGGTATTAAAATGAT
>WFXK01000083.1 GCA_015490695.1 Bacteroidota bacterium
GTGTATAAGAGACAGGCATTACCTCTTCATAAACATAAATCGGACTTTTAAAACGTAAGGCTAAGGCAATCGCATCACTGGGACGAGCATCAATTTCTAAACGCTTATCCCCTTGAGTAACTACTAAAATCGCATAAAACACATTGTCTTTCAATTCTACAATGTTGACTTCCTCTACCTTAGCATCTAAAGCTTGGAGGGTGTTAGCGAAGAGGTCGTGGGTCATAGGACGCTGACTTTGAATCCCTTCCATCTCCGCTGCAATCGCTCTTGCTTCAAATATACCGATGCTTATGGGAAGCTTTCTACCCCCTTTTTCTTTTAGTTCGCT
This sequence comes from Bacteroidota bacterium, assembly GCA_015490695.1. Classification (GTDB taxonomy): domain Bacteria; phylum Bacteroidota; class Bacteroidia; order SpSt-205; family S141-50; genus S141-50. The sequence goes on from WFXK01000083.1 coordinate 332, forward strand.
TAAGATAACCACAAACAAGCCTGCTGTTGACTTACTGGAAGCCAAAGCGGTTACCTCTACGGCAACTTTTTTGCTCATATTCCATGGGCGAAAATAGCAACTTGTTTTGATTTTCACAACTTTAAGGCTTTACGCAGTAACTTGGAACGCTCCCTGCTGATAATAATATCTCTACCATTATTCATAATCACTTTATAACGATTACCAAACCATAAAACAATCTCTTGAATGTGTTTTAAATTAATCAAAGCAGAACGATTGGCTCTAAAGAAGTACTCAGAAGGGAGCCGCTTTTCTAAATGCTCAATAGAAGCATTGATGCGATAACTCCCCCGATAGGTATACACATGCGTGGCTCGCTGTCCAACCTCTATCGTATAAATGTCTTCATAAGGAATTAACTTGTAGCGGTCACCTACCAAAACAGGAAGTTTTTCAGAACGTAAATAACTTAAAGATTCTGCTAAAGAATGCCATGAAGGAGCCGCTGTTTGCTCTTTCTTGTTTTTAAGCACTTTTTCTATTGCCTGTTTCAAACGCTCTTTGCTAAAAGGTTTTAGTAAGTAATCCACTGCATTTACTTCAAACGCTTTAATAGCATATTCTGCATAAGCCGTAGTAAAAATCACATGGGGCTTTACCTCCGAAGGAAAATTTAAAACGACATCAATGCCGTTTAGTCCAGGCATTTCAATATCTAAAAACACTACATCCGGTTGTAATTGCTCAACTAACTCCAAGGTTTCCAAACCATCTTGCGCAACACCGACAATTTCTACTTCTGGAAATTCCGATAAAAGGCTAAGCATTCGCTTTCTTGCAGGCTCTTCATCCTCAGCAATAATGGCTTTTAATTTCTCCATAGGTTTTCCTTTTTTATCAAGCGCCTAAGATAGGAAATTGTAAAATTACCCGAGTACCCTTTCCCGTGTTTTGGAAAATAATAAGGTCTGAACGGTTAAAAAGGTATTGCATACGTTCTAAAATATTGCGAATACCCGTTCCTTGATGAAGACGTTTTAAATCAATCCCAGGTCCATTGTCTTCAACAACAATCTTTATAAAATCCCCATCTTTTTCTGCTGTAATGTAAATATATCCTTGACCACGAATCTTTGAAATACCATGTTTTACGCTGTTTTCTACAATGGTCTGCACCATTAAAGTCGGAATTTTATAATCGTAAAGTTCCTTAGGAACTTCAATAGCTACTTTTAAGCGTTTGCCAAAACGGATTTGTACAATATGGAGATAGCTACGCACTAAACTAAGTTCTTCTTGTAAAGAAACAAAGTCTTGACGGGCTTTTTCAAAGGTATAACGAAACACATACGCTAATTCGGTAATGGCTTCTTCTGCTAAAGTGGGATTTTCATGGATTAAAGCAATAATAGTGTTTAAGGTATTAAATAAAAAGTGGGGATTGATTTGGGAGCGTAAAGCGGCTAATTCGGCTTCTAAGGTGCGTTGTTCTAATAGATGTTGTCGCTCTATTAAAAAAAATAGTTGTAGAGCAAGCCCAACTTGTTTTACTAAGTCTCTTAAAAGTTCTTTGTCGCCGTAAGTGTAAGTACCTCGGGGTTTCTTTTTAAAAGAAAGCACTCCTATTTGGTTTTTACCAATAGCAAAGGCACATAAAAGCACAATACCTTTTTCTATTAAAGGTTTTTGGACGTTAGGCGTTAACGGAATTTCATTTAATGCTTGCATAGCACTCCAAAACACCCCCTCAGGATGAATAGAAACCATACGAAATAAAATTCTTTGCAATAAAGTGTCTAAA
>WFXK01000084.1 GCA_015490695.1 Bacteroidota bacterium
ACCCACCCCCACACATGGGACGTCTTCTACATCGCAGAACAAATCAACCACTGCTATCTAAAAGCACTGGAAAACCCTAAAAAACTACAACAAACCCCCGCTAAAAACTTTAAACGATTTATCACTCAAAATACAGAAATCTTACAAACCCAACCGCTTACTTTGTGGGACCTCATTATCGCCTCTGCCATTCATTACTGGAGTACAGGCAATGCCTCACTCCCAAAAGGAAAAACCTTCTATCTTATTAAAGACCCACAGCTATTAGCCCCAACACCACAATTTATTACTTTGAAAATCCCTAAGGGAGAGCACAATCATTATTATGTCCTTTATTATTACCAACAATGGTTAGCCTATCACTGGGAGCGAAAAAACTATGCTATTTTGACCTCTATTGAAAAATACCGTTTGAATTTTGTTATTCAATATTTACAAACGGATTTAGACAAGGATAGTCTTTATATTACTGCTTTACAGCGGTTTTTACCTTATTATGAAAGCACGCCTTATTGTGTTCGGTTTTATTATTGGATTGCGTCTCGTTATGTGAGGGCGGCGCAGGAGTGGGAAATGACTTATGAAAACAAAGATGCCCCGCAGCGTTTCTATTATCAAAAAGCCCTACAATGGCTTGATAAAGCACAACCTTGGCTTTCAAAAGCCCCTAAACAACTGATTGAACCCATTAAAGCATTAAAAAAGAAAATTACCCAAGAGCCGCACTTAAGGATTCATCTTTATCGGGACATTACTTTGCCTCAGCATCCTTTACCTGTATTGGTAGAATTTCGTAATGTTTCGCAAATTCATGTAACTATATATCGTTTATTACCAGAAACCTATTTAAAATTTGAGATATATCCTTTCAACGATGAAAAAGTTTTGCAAAGACAGCTACGCTCTTTCCCAATTTATAAACGTTTAACTTGGCATTTACCTGTTGTTAAGGATTATCATCGTCACCGTTGTGAATTCTTTTTACCTGCGTTACCAGCAGGACAATACCTTGTAACGTTTAAGGATGCGAAAAATCGCTTTTTCTATGTGGAGACTTTTCAAAAAAGTTCTATTGGAGTAGTTATCAATAAAAAGGAAGTCTACATTGTGCGTTTAACTGATGGGTCTTTAGTGAATGAGCCTATAAAATGCTATTTGAAAGGTTGGGATGACTTTAAAAGAGGATGGCAGACTAAACCCTTATCGGTTCAAGATGGAAAGTTCTCTTGGAATCCTGATAATTTAAGAGCATTGCGGTGTTATTGGGAGATTTCAACAGAGAAAGAGACGGTGGTGATTCCTTGTCGTGATGTTTATGAGGCGTCAGTGCAGCCTCGGTTAAGAGCGTATTTGTTTACAGACCGTCGTGTTTATCGCCCCGGCGATACGTTGTATTTTAAAGGAATTGTCGTTTCGCTTCCCGATAAGGATTTCCCTAAGGTGCTTGAAGGAGTTGAAGTAAAAGTAGAATTACGAGATGCGAATTATAAAGTCGTTGCTGAAGAGCGTTTTAAAACCTCTCGTTGGGGAAGTTTTCATGGAAGTTTCCCTATTCCCAAACAGCGATTAACAGGACAGTGGGTGCTTTCTGTGGAGTATCAATATTATAATTTAGCAAGTCAACCGATTCAAGTAGAATTTTATAAACTACCTTCTTTTAAAATCACTTTTGAGCCTATCAAGCAAGCGTATCGTTTATGGGATACTGTGGTAGTAAGAGGGAAGGTGGAGACTTACTCGGGGGTTGTATTGGCAGATGTACCTGTTCGTATTCGTGTAGAGCGTGAACCTCAATTGTTTATTTTGAAACCTTGGACGAGCAAAGGAGCACCGCAACTAATTTTCTCCACAGTGGTTAAAACCAATGAAGAAGGCTATTTTGAATGCGCTATTCCGTTGGTTCCTTTTGAAGGGTATGATAGGGACGGCTGGATTCCTTTTGTTATTGAAGCTGCAGCAACCGATGAGCAAGGAGAAACTCAAACCGCTACTTTAACCCTAAACGCAGGTATTCAACCTTACTATTGGAATCTACAATGCGAACAAAAAGAAGAAGGATTAAAAGTCGTTATTAAAGCGCAAAATTTACAAGGAGAGCCGCTGAAGCTACCTGCAACCTTAACGATTTACAAACTAAAAGCGCCACAACAGCGATTTTTACCACGATTTTGGACTACTCCTGACACTTTTGTTGAAGCCTCAGAAAAACACCCTTATTATCCACAAGGATTAATCACCGAACCCCAATTCTGGGAAATAGAACAAACATGGCTAAAACAAACAGTGGAAAGTGGACAATCTTATAC
>WFXK01000085.1 GCA_015490695.1 Bacteroidota bacterium
AGCAACCTCATAACCCACTGCTCCTGGAACACAACTTATCGCAATAGAAAACGTTTTCTGCTCAGCGATTAAAGAAGTTAAATCAGAAATTCGCTTTAATACAATCCCTTTTTTAACCTGTGGGAATTGAGTACATTCTTTTAAAGCCACTTCGTTTACATCCGCTACATAAAGGGAGAAGTCTTTAGCTTGTTCTGCAATAAATCTACCGACTTTACCGGCACCGATAAGTAAAATGGGTTTCATGGCGCACAAAGTAAACTTTTCTTTTGGAACCCTATGAAAAATCTTTAATTTCGCTTTGCCATGGCGACTTATCGTTTCTATGCCTTAAAAATCAAAGGTGAAGCCAATATTCCTGATTATGTACAACTAAGAGATGAAGACTTTCGTTTAATTTGTTATTATCGTCTTGGAAGGATTAAAAAGTTAGCCAATGGCATTCAAGACCCGAAGTTATTAAAAAAGATAGATGAAGCAGTTCAAGCGATTCCTTTCGGCAAATTAACGTTAATAGAGGTTTCCGATGACAGCCGTTGTGACCTTTCATGAGGTTTATAAACGTTTTGGGGAGCGAGAAGTTTTAAAAGGAGCTTCCTTTACCATAGAAAAAGGAACGTTTAATTATTTAATCGGCAGAACAGGAGCAGGGAAAAGTACTGTGCTACGGCTTATTTATGCTGATTTAAAGCCAGATAAAGGGAGTATTAAAGTAGACAAGTTTTACATAGAGCGTTTGAGCGATAAAGAGATTCCTTTTTTGAGGCGGCGCTTAGGGATTGTATTTCAGGATTTTCAGTTGTTAACTGACAGGAGTGTAGAGCAGAATTTACTATTTGTGATGCGTGCTACGGGTTGGCGGGACAAAAAGCGGATGCGTTATCGCCTCACAGAGGTTTTAATGAAAGTAGGTTTGACGCATAAGGCACAAGCTATGCCCCATGAACTCTCTGGTGGCGAGCAACAAAGGGTTGCCATCGCTCGTGCTTTGGTCAACGACCCTATTTTACTCATCGCCGACGAACCCACAGGGAACTTAGACCCAGAAACCTCCGATGAAATCATCCAACTGCTACAAACCATCCAACAACAAGGAACCACAGTGCTTATGGCTACCCACGAATATGAAATCATAAAACAATTCCCAGGAAACATCCTACGCATCCAAAACGGCATTATTGAACCCATCACCTTAGAAAAACTGCTATCATGAGCTTTCTTTTCTCTCTGCACCCCCACTCCAAAGTTTCTAACCCCGCAGCAACTCTCATCATCCCTACATGGAATAATAAACCCTATCTACAGAAATGCCTTGAAAGCTTAGCAAAACACTCCCACTACCCTCTTCAAACTATTGTTGTAGTGAACGGAAGTAATGATGGCACTATCGCTTGGTTAGAACAATATCAAAAAGTAGACTTTATTGTCATAGACCGCAATATTGGTATATGTCCTGCGGTGAACTTAGCGCGTTCCATGGTCAAAACACCTTTTATCATTTACGCTAATGATGACATGTATTTTCTTCCGAGATGGGACAAACCGCTATTAGACCATGCCTATACTTTACAAAAAGAGCGTTTATTCCCTTTTTTCATGCTTTCTGCTACTATGATAGAACCTTACGAAAGTAACAATCCTGCTGTGGTCGTAGCCGATTTTGGTAGGGATTTAAATACTTTTAAAGAAGCTCAGTTGCTTGCTAGCTATCAAGATTTATTTCGTGAAGACTGGTATGGCAGCACTTGGCCCCCTGTTTTGCTCCCTACTCCTTTATGGGATATGGTAGGTGGCTTCAGTATAGAGTTTAATCCTGGCTTTTATTCCGACCCTGACCTTTCAATGAAATGCTGGCAGCTTAAAGTCCGCTATTTTAGAGGTATTGGCAATAGCCTCGTATATCACTTCGTATCAAAAAGTACTCGTAGATTAAGACAAGTCTTTAATAAAGACTACTTTTTATTTAAGTGGGGTATCAGCAGTAAAGATTTTACCACTTATGTACTACCAAGAGGGCAAGCCTTTACCTTGCAAGGAATAAAAAACAAAATACCTTGGTATGTTCATTGGAAAAACCGCTTTAAGCGTAGTTTAAAAAGTTTTTTCATCCGTTACCCCTCTTGTCTTTTGCCCCAAAGCGCCAACAAAGACGAATAGCTGCAGGATACCATTGGATATACACCTCTTCAGAAACATCAAAGTATTTTAAGTGGGCATCTACATAGGCTTCCATGGCGTTTAAGGCATAAGCGATACCAATGAGTAAAATCCCTAAATCTCTATTTCTACGGTAATAATCCCTTTGAGCACGTAGCAGTTCA
>WFXK01000086.1 GCA_015490695.1 Bacteroidota bacterium
AGGATATATAGAGCAGATTTTAGTAGATGAAGGACAATGGGTTCATAAAGGACAATTGATGTTTAAGATTTTACCTGTGATTTATTATGCGGAGTTGAAACGGGCAGAAGCAGAAGCAAAAGCAGCAGAAGTAGAATACTTAAATACCAAAGCCCTTGCAGATAGTCAAATCGTTTCAAGAAATGAATTAGCCTTAGCAAAAGCGCGTTATGAGAAAGCTAAAGCAGAATTAGCCCTTGCTCGTGCCCGTTTACACTTTACCGAAATCAGAGCCCCTTTTAGTGGCTTAGTAGGACGCTTCCACGTACGATTAGGTAGCTATGTAGACGAAAGAGAACTGCTTACTACCCTCTCTGATAACCGACAACTATGGGTCTATTTCAATGTGCCAGAAAAAGAATACTTAGAATTTATGCGCCATTTCAAAAAAGATTCTGTTGTCTACGTACAACTTAGAATGGCAAGTGACGAATTATTCCCCTATAAAGGGAAAATTACAGCGATAGAAGCAGAGTTTAACCGAACTACAGGAAATGTGGCGTTCCGAGCTACTTTCCCCAATCCCGAAGGTTTGTTGCGACATGGCGAAACAGGAAACATCCTTCTACGGGTACCTATGAAAAACGTGCTTTTAATCCCTCAAAAAGCAACTTTTGAAGTTTTAGAACATCGTTATGTGTATTTAGTCCATGAAGACGGTAAGGTAGAAGCCCGACGGATTGTCATCGGTGAAGAATTCCCCCACTTCTATCAAGTTGTGGCAGGATTAAAAGAAGGAGATAAAGTCTTGTTGGAAGGACTGCGAAAAGTGCGAAATGGAGAAAAAATCCGCTACCGACTCATACCCCCTGAAAAAGTTGCCGAACAACTAAGAAACATTTACGCCGAATAAACCATGTTTCGCAATATTTTACACCGACCTGTATTGGCTATTGTGATTTCTATTTTGCTCCTTTTTGTTGGTATCCTGTCTATTCTGACCCTACCTGTTTCGCAGTTTCCTCAGGTTGCACCTACTACGGTAAACATTTTTATTGCTTATCCAGGTGCCAGTGCTGATGTGTTAGTGCGTTCTACGTTGATTTTATTAGAAACGGCTATCAATGGGGTGCAAGGCATGCGTTATATTTCATCAGATGCTACTTCTGCAGGTGAAGCCACTATTAGGGTCATCTTTGAGCCTGGGACAGACCCCAACGATGCTGTAGTGCGGGTAAAGACCCGCGTAGACCAAGTAATGCCTTTATTACCTGAGTTGGTCCAACGAGAAGGGGTGATTATTCGCCCTATTCAACCCAGTATGTTAATGTATATTAACTTGTATAGTACCGATACCGCTGCCGATGAAAAATTTCTATATAACTACGCCTATGTAAACTTAGTTCCTGAGCTGCAACGTATTAAAGGCATTAGCCGTGTGCGAATCTTAGGAAGCAGAAAGTATGCGATGCGGATATGGCTCAAACCGGATAAGATGCGTGCTTATAAGATTTCTGTAGAGGAAGTAATGGAAGCTATGCAAGACCAAAGCCTCATTGGTCGCCCAGGGCGCTTAGGACGTAGCTCAGGAAAACAAGCACAATCCTTAGAATTTGTATTAGTCCACCCAGGGCGCTACAATACCGTAGAACAATACGAAAACATTATTGTACGAGTCAATGAAGAGGGAGAAATCATTCGCTTAAAAGATATTGCAGACGTAGAATTAGGAAGCGAGTTCTATGATATTTACTCAACTTTGGATCAATATCCTTCGGCAGCATTGGTCTTGAAACAAACCCCAGGTAGTAATGCCGCAGAAGTCATCCGCCGTGTTAAAGAAAAGATGAAAGAGCTAAAGCAGTATTTCCCCCCAGGAATGGATTACAAAATCAATTATGATGTTTCTCGGTTTTTAGAAGCTTCCATTGAGCAAGTGATTCACGCGATTAGGGATGCATTTATTTTGGTTACGTTGGTTGTGTTTGTATTTCTTGGAGATATTCGTTCTACGATTATTCCTGTGCTTGCTGTACCTGTGTCGTTAATTGGTGCATTCTTTTTCATGAAGCTTTTCGGCATATCTATCAACTTAGTAACGTTATTTGCTTTGGTGTTAGCTATTGGGATTGTTGTAGATGATGCGATTGTGGTTGTAGAAGCAGTTCACGCAAAGATGGAACAAGAGGGTTTGACTCCTTACAAGGCAGTTCAAGAAGTAATGGGAGAAATTAGCGGTGCTATCATTGCCATTACGCTCATCATGGCTTCGGTATTCATCCCCCTAACTTTTATGTCTGGACCTGTAGGTGTGTTCTATCGTCAGTTTTCTATTACTATGGCAAGCGCTATTTTACTTTCAGGATTGGTTGCGCTCACGCTCACACCAGTGCTCTGTGCTATGTTTTTAAAACCCCTCCATGATAAGGGACATAAAAAGAACTGGTTGGATAAGTTTTTTGATGCTTTTAACAACGCGTTTGAACGGTTATTAGGACGCTATACGGCTTTATTACGAAGGATTATAGATAGGCGGCTTGTTACGTTTGGTGTTTTAGTTCTTTTTGCTATAGGAACGCTTTGGGAAGCAAAACGTGTCCCAGAAGGGTTTATCCCTAACGAAGACCAAGGTATCATCTATGCTATTATCCAAACCCCTCCAGGAACTACCTTAGAACGAACCTTTGAGGTTGCAAGACAATTACAAGAAATCTGTGAAGAGATAGAAGAAGTGGAATCGGTTTCCGCTTTAGCAGGGTATGAAATTATGACAGAAGGTAGGGGTTCCAATGCAGGGACCTGTTTAATTAACTTAAAAGATTGGTCAGAACGGGAACGGAGTGTGTGGGAAATCATGGAGGAATTAGAAGAAAAAACAAAAAACTTAGGGGCTATTATTGAGTTTTTTGAACCGCCTGCTGTCCCAGGATTTGGAACTTCTGGCGGGTTCTCTTTACGGCTCTTAGATAAAACCAACACCTTAGACTACCAAAAGTTTGACCAAATCACCCAACAATTTATGGATGCTTTAAGAAAACGAAAAGAATTAACGGCACTCTTTACGTTCTATGCAGCGAACTATCCTCAATACGAATTGATTATAGATGTTAAGCAAGCCATGCAAAAAGGGGTCTCTATCAGGAAGCTGATGAATGCGCTGAATATTTTAATTGGCAGCACTTATGAGCAAGGCTTTATTAAGTTTGGTCGTTTCTTTAAGGTGTATGTTCAAGCGGCACCTGAGTATCGGCGCTTGCCTTCCGACTTACGTATGATTTTTGTAAAAAACGAACATGGAGAAATGGTTCCCTTATCGGCTTTCATGCGTTTGAAAAAGACCCAGGGTCCAAATGAGTTGACACGCTATAACATTTATAATTCTGCTGCGATTCGTGGAATGCCTGCGCCGGGGCATACTACAGGAGAAGCTATTCAAGCCATTAAAGAAGTAGCAAAGCAAACCCTTCCAAGAGGATATGATATTGCTTGGGAAGGGCTCTCTTATGACGAAGCCCGAAGAGGAAATGAAGCCCTATACATCTTCCTAGTAGTTATTTTCTTTGTCTATTTAGTCTTGGCCGCCCAATATGAAAGTTTTGTTTTGCCTTTAGCTGTTTTGCTTTCCGTTATTATTGGACTCTTTGGTGCGTTTTTGTTCTTAGACTTCATGGGGTTGGCAAATGATATTTATGCGCAAATGGGTTTTATTATTTTAGTTGGATTATTAGGTAAAAATGCGATTTTGATTGTTCAATATGCGGTTCATCGGCATTTGCGAGGGTATACGATACGGGATGCAGCGATTGAAGGAGCAAAAGCCCGTCTACGTCCTATTTTAATGACCTCTTTCGCTTTTATTGTGGGACTGGTTCCCTTAGTACTTGCTGAAGGAGCAGGCGCTATAGGTAACCGCACTATCGGCTCTTCTGCAATGGGTGGAATGCTCACAGGAACCATCTTCGGTGTCTTTATCATCCCAGGACTTTACTACACCTTCGCTAAATTAGTAGAAGGGAAAAAACTTATTCAAGACCAAGTTGTTGTACCGCTCTCTGAGACAGTCGTTGAAGCAATGAAACGAAGAGAAAGACAACGTAGAGTCATGCGTCACATGCGAGTGATTACAAAACTGCTGTGGCGTAAAATGCGACACCATCTTATTGAACCTTTCAAAAATAAAAAACACTAATCTTATGCGCTTCTTTATTATTTTTCTTTTGCTACTTTATAGTTGTGTCCCCAGTGTCCAAGTAAGAAAAGTTAATCGTAATGTGCCATCTACTTATGATGGCATAGCGGATTCTGTAAACAGTGCAGAAATGCCATGGCGCTTTTTCTTCAAAGACCCCCATTTAGTAGCATTGATAGACACTGCTTTACAAAACAATCAGGAACTAAACATTGTGCTTACAGAGATTGAAATTGCTCGTAATGAAGTAAGGGAGCGCAAGGCAGAATATTTGCCTTTTTTACATTTTGCGCCTGGGGTTGGTGCAGAAAAACCAGGCGAATATACTC
>WFXK01000087.1 GCA_015490695.1 Bacteroidota bacterium
CATTTGGGAGGTACCACTCCAATAGCCGACATAAGGGTAAAGCAGCCATGGGGTTTTATTCCAGATTAAGATGGCGATAGAGCCGCCAAGTTGTTGGGTATTCATTTTCATTTGTCCTTTTGCGGTTTCTGAAGCATCAGAGAACCACCATTGGAAGCCGCCACGCAAAGCAACCCAACGAAACAGCAACACTTCTAAAGAAATCCCAAAATTAGAGGTCCAAGGGCTGGTATAGAAGTCAATACTATCTTGCTGTAGTAAATCAGGCTTATTAAGGTCGTTTCTTAGATTGCCGAAGTTTGTTAAGGCGATACCGCTATGCCCTTGGATGCCCACTCCCAAGTGCCATGATTGCTGTGCTAAGGCGATAGCAACGCCCCAAAGCCATAACCACCGCATAACGCCCAACAAATTTAGACATCTTTCCCAGGACTACCAACCTGTTTTTTATAAAGGGAAAATGTAGCTTTACTACTTCTGAGGAATTTAAGTATCTTTGCCGAGGGAATAAGTTGTAAACGATGCGATGGTGGTGGATAATGGCTTTTGTTGTAGTTTATGCTCAACAAGAAGCGCAGTATTCGCAGTATATGTATAATCGTTTGGCGGTGAATCCTGCGTATGCTGCGAAGATGGGTGCGCCGATGGCTACGCTCTTATACAGAGGGCAATGGATAGGCTTTGAAGGCGCCCCAAGAACCTTTACGTTCTCTATCCAAGGACTCCCCTTTGAAGATGAACGCCATGGTGTAGGATTATTTATCATTAGTGATGGCGCTGCACAATATGTGCGCAATGCTGTAGGCGCTAACTATGCTTTCCGCTGGGACTTAGATGTGGAAAACCATCTGATGTTCGGTGTGCAACTGGCTTTGTTGAATTATCAATTTCGCGGTGATATTACTATTTTACACCAACCTGACGACCCCGCTATTCCCCTCACAAGAGAAAGTATTTTTAAACCCGATGCCAGTGCAGGTATCTTTTATCATAACCGCCAAGGCTATGTGGGTTTCTCCGTCATCCATTTAGTCCGTAGTCGCCTAAACCTCTCAGAACTCAACCAAGCCCGATTAGCCCATCACTTCTTCTTCACAGGAGGATACGACTTCATTTTGGATGATAAAAAACAATGGATTTTAAGTCCATCCTTCTTTATTAAAGGCGTCAAAAAAGCCCCCGTTCAAATAGACCTCAATACGAACTTAACTTACAAAGATCTCTTTTGGGTCGGTTTTACCTATCGCCACCAAGATGCTTTGGCGTTGTTGTTGGGACTTTGGCTTAGTAAACATCAATTTAGAGTGGGTTATAGCTATGATGTAGGAATTAGTCGTTTACGTTCTTCTTCGCATGAGGTGATGGTTTCTTACTTTTTCCACAAACTTCACACAGGGAAGCCGCCCCGCTTCCAAACCCCCCGCTTCTTTTAGTAACTTTACAGCGTGAAACAAAAAACGTTTTTATATATGAAGCGAGTGTGCTGGCTCATTGTGGGGATGGCAATCACAACAGCAGTCTTTGCAAAAGGCAGCAAAAGAAAAATCAAAAAAGGAGATAAGTTTTACCAAAAAGGACAATACGCACAAGCGATTCCGTATTACGAAGCGGCTGTCGCTACCGATAGCGCTTCTAAAGCCATTTTACGCTTAGCAGAAAGCCATCTGTTTTTAGCCCACTACGAAGAAGCCCTACACTGGTACCGTATTGCAGAACGAAAAAACATCCTTCAAGACATTGATTATTATAACTACGGCGTAGCTTTGAAAGCCACAGAACACTATAAAGAAGCAAAAAAAGCCTTTGAAAGGTATTTGAAACGCTATCCTGATGACCCTATTGCTAAAATGCATTTACGCTCCTGTGAATTTGTCCTTTCGCAAGCTCATGCTCCCATACGTTATAAAGTGCGTAAAGTAGAAGGTATTAATTCGCCCTATTCCGATTTTGCTGCCTTTCCCTATCAAAATGGACTTATTTTTGTCTCCTCTCGTCCTGAATCTAAAGGAGGGGCTATAGACCCTAAAACAGGAGAACATAAAACAGACCTCTTCTACGCTCCCTTAATCAAAGATGACGTAGTAGGCAAAATCCAACCCTTTTTACCTCCCGACTTAAATACCATAGACAACGAAGGACCTATTAGCATCACTGCTGATGGAAGCCGTATTTACTTTAGTAGAACCGAACACATAAAAGCCAATCCTGATTTAGGAATAGAAGAAACGCAAGTATTGCAGATTTATGAAGTGAGGCGTTTACCTCAGGGGTGGTCACCTCCTTATTTATTACCTTTTAATGGAAGAACCTATTCTTGTGCCCATCCTGCTGTCTTTCCCGACGGAAAACGTTTAATCTATGTTTCAGACCATCCTGATGGTTATGGACAAACAGACCTCTACATCGTAGAGCGCTTAGACGACGGTGTATGGAGTACCCCACAGAACCTCGGCGATGGCGTCAATACCCCAGGAAGAGAAATGTTTCCCTTCGTCCTCAATGATACAACCCTCTATTTCGCTTCTGACTACCACCCCGGCTACGGCGGATTAGACATCTTTGAAGCCAAACTCAGAAACGGCAAATGGGTCGTTACAAGAAACTTAGGGAAAGAAATTAACTCCGCAGCAGACGACTTCGCCTTAGTATTCATAGACAAAAAAGCTACTAAAGGCTATTTGAGTTCCAATAGAAAAGGTTCCCAATCGGATGATATTTATTTCGTCTTTTTAATTAGACCTGAAAAAGAAGAGAAAGCTCCGAGAGTGGTCATTGTCCAAGGAAAAGTGTTAGAACGCATAGCTAAACGCCATGGTGATAATTGGAGTTTTGAAAAAGGTGCACCCTTATCCCGTGCCATCGTCGCGCTAACAAAAGGAAGAAAAACCATACAAAAACAATACACCGATGCTGATGGTTCTTTCTCCTTTAGAATAGAAGAAAACGGCGATTACACCTTAATCGTTATGAAAGATAATCACTTTATAGAGCGCATTCATTTACCTATCCGCACTTTAGATAGCCATCAAGCACTTAAAAAAGAAGTTTATTTAGAACGTATCCTATTAAATGTTCCCAATACGCCACGCTTAGCAAACATTTACTTTGATTTTGACCGCTACACATTACGCCCTGAAGCACGTCAACAATTACAAAAAATTATTGCAGTACTAAAAGATAATCCGCATATTCGTTTAGAAGTAGCAGGGCACGCTTGTCCTATTGGACCTGCCGCTTACAATCAAGTTTTATCAGAAAAACGAGCGAAAGCTGCTTATGATTATTTAATTCAAAACGGCATTGCTAAAGAACGGCTTAGCTACAAAGGCTACGGAGAAACTCGCCCTATTGTTAAAGACCCTAAGCAATATCACTGGAATCGTCGTGTAGAATTTATTGTAAAAGATGCGCACTTTACTCCTGAGCAGATGTCTATTAAATGAAACGAATTCCTTATACGCAACACCATTTCCCTGATTTCGTTGTGCAAGAAGCATGTAAAATACTTCGCTCTTCCCATATCGGACAAGGGCACGTTGTAAAAACGTTTGAAGAGGCTTTAGCAACGTATTTGAATGCGCAAGCGGTTGTTGTAGTAAGCAGCGGCACAGCAGCCCTCTATATTGCTTACTTTTTACTTAAAAAAGAGAAAGGAAAAGTGTTGTTACCCTCCCTTGCCTTCGCCGCTAACGCCAATATGCTCATCCATAATCAATTAACTCCCTGCTTCGTAGACATAGAAAAAGACTCCCTATGCATGCAAACCCAAGACAAAAGCCAATGGAAAAATATCCAAGGAATCGTAATTTTGAGCTTTGCCGGTTATCCTTTGAACTTAGAAGCCTTGTGGTATTGGTGTCAACAACATCATTGTTGGCTAATTGAGGATGCTTCGCACGCCTTAGGTAGTTTTTATTATGACAGCCGTGGAGAAAAAATCCTTTGTGGTAGTGCCCGTTATAGCCATATAGCGATTTTATCTTTCCACCCAACGAAATTAATCACTACAGGGGAAGGAGGAGCGCTCATATTCCAAGATAGTGCTTTAGCCAAAGAAGCCCGTAAACTCCGAAACCACGGCTTTGAAAACCAAAACCATCTACAACGAGACATCAAAACCCCAGGATTTAACTTCCGCATGACCGACTTCCAAGCTGCCTTGGGCTTAGCCCAACTACGCTACATAGAAACCCTCATAGAACAACGACAACAATTAGCACAACTCTACTATGAACAATTAAAAAACACCTCATATCATCTTTTTTTCTACCGTGGTAGAGGTAGACACGCCCACCTATTCTTCCCTATCTGGACAGAAAAAAAAGATAACCTCATAAACTATCTTGAAAAACATCACATCGGATTCCAATTCCACTACATTCCCCTACATCATTTTACTTTTTTCCGCCAAACCCCAAGAATAGATGATTTAGCTAACAC
>WFXK01000088.1 GCA_015490695.1 Bacteroidota bacterium
GATAAAAAAAGAACCAATAAAAAAGGCGAATTTATCTTTTACATTCCTCCTAATCAAACCCAAAACTTAGCAATCTTTATTCAACAAGAAGGCATGCCACCTTTGATGGTTCCCATAGATGTTCCTAAGGAAAAAGAAATTAAAGTTGTAAAAGTACGACAGTCGTGGAGTTGGATGAAATTTTAAATTTGCCACTACTATGAAACATATTACGTTGAAGGTAGAGGGAATGACCTGTAGCCATTGCGAGCAGCATGTTAAACGGGCATTAGAGAAAGTGCAAGGTGTAAAACAAGTAGAAGTATCCTACAAAGATGCAAAAGCAAAGGTCGTAGTAGAAGATAATGTAGATCCCTTAACTTTAATAAAAGCAGTTAATAAAACAATGCTGTATAAAGCTTCCATATCCGAAGAAGTAAATAATGGCTGAGAGAAGTTAGGTCCCCTGAGTGAGAATTTTACTTTTCAGGCACTTCTGCAGCAACTTCTAGTGCTTTCACACGGCTTTGGAGAATGGCTATTTTTTGTTCCAAGCGCTTTATCGTTTCTTGTTGTTCCTTAATGGCTTCTATCAGTAAAGGAACTAATTTCGTGTATTGTACAGACAAATAGCCCGAAACTTCATCTTTATCTACAACTTCTGGCACGATTTTTTCTACCTCTTGTGCAATTAAACCAATTTGTGGTCCTTCAGGAAATCGGTTTTCATCACTTTCTTTCCAGTAGAAGGTAACCCCTTGTAATGCACAAATTTTTTCTAAAGCGTTTTCTATGGGTTGTACATGGGTTTTAAGACGGGCATCAGAAGTTTCATTGATGCCATCGGTTTTAATGCGTCCTATTACATGGAGTTTATAAGCAGGCGCTGGTGTGCCTATACCTACATTGCCATCAGAAGTGATGCGCATTTGCTCAAGTGGGGCGTTGCTGCCCGTTGGTGCTGTTGAAAAAATTAAGGCGGTTGGAGCGCTGGTAGGGGAAAAATCAGCCTCTGCAACAGCGTTTATAGCAGCACCGACGACTGTCCATCCAGCCCCATCACTACCTTCAAAAGAAATCACTCCTAAGTTACTTCCTGCCGTTAAAGGCAAAGAATAATCACCAATAGGAGAAACCGATAATATTAATAGCGCATCTGGACCACTAATACTTTCTATTTTTACTTGTGCCGGTGTTAAGCCGTCTGGAGGAGCGACAACATGAGTGAACCCCATAATAAAAACATCTCCTGTGACATACATGGCAGTAGGATAAAACGCTGGGTCCCCGACCGTAAGCCATGCATCTTCAACAGTCGCTGTTCCTATACCAACCCGTTTCATATCTTGAAAAACTGAAGTATCGGTTTCTACCCAATCAGAATCGGCACTAAGGGCTTTCCAAGCAGCACCTGTGTAGTACTCAAACGCTGCTATATCGGTATTAAAAATCAATAACCCTTGTGCAGGAGCTGCAATAGCATTCCTGTCAGTAGTCGTTAACCGTGGAATTAACAATCCCTTGTCCTTGGCATAAATGTCTAAAATAGCAGACAAGTCGGGCGTTGTTGTGCCAATTCCAATTTGCCCCCAAACTAGAGTGCTTAACCCAATCCATAGAAAAACTCGTCGCATACTATTTCATCTTTTACACGCCCCAATGTTAGAAAGAAAAACGCCTTATGTCAAGTAAGTGTAGGTGAAAGGTGAAAAATTACTGGTTAATCGTCTCACAACTCTCCAGGATTCTTGCAAATGTACATCCAAGCAGAGGTTCTCAATACAAGTTCATGTCCATAGGGTAGGTTTGAAGTTAAAAGTTCAGGATTTGCTTATAGTTACCAGAACTATGTTCTGTTTCCTACTCGTGCTTATAACCTCAATAGATTGGTTCGGGCGTTATTAAGCTACTTTGCAAGCACCTTTTTTGATTAGCTACAAAGATACATCACTTTGCCCTTCCGGACAAGGTGATGTATCTTTGCAAGTAAACTATTATGGCTGATATAGATAATCCAAGAGGGAGAAAAATACGGAAGGAATTACCTCTTCTTCTATGCATTTTCGTCTCTCTGATTAACTAAAATCAATCTAGGTTGTTCTTCTGTGTAAGGAGAACCCCGATAGTCTCCCCATCGGTCTACAACAGTAAATCCTGCTTCTTTCAAAAGATTTTCTAAATCCTGAAGTGAAAACGCTTGAACCCGTTCTTGATAAGCATAGGTTTTACCATCTTCTTTTACAACAATGTCTTTAATAATAAAAGGTGGGGTATAACGCCGTTTTATAAGAAAATAGATCCCATTTATGTGGCGTTCTTCTTGAGGAACTAAGTGTTTCAAAACAAAAGGCACATTAAGATAGTCTAAGACGAAATAGCCTTTTGGGTTTAAGTGATTATGGACTCTTTTTAAAACTTGCCGATTTTCTTGGAGAGTTTCAAAGTAGCCGAAGCTAGTAAAGGCATTCAAAATCAGGTCAAAGGTTTGATTGAGGGAGAAGTGGCGCATGTCGGCTTGTACTATAGAGATATTGGGGTGTTGACACGCCCGTAAAGGAGCTAATAAGGTAGTAGATAGGTCTAAAGCGGTTACACGGAAACCTTTTTGTGCGAAAGCAAGCGCATGTCTTCCTGAACCGCATGCTAAATCTAAAACCCGATGTTTGGAAGGGTCTAAATACAGGCGTTCTATAAGCGTTTGGACAAACTGTTGCGCTTCCTGTTCATTACGATGCTGATATAAAAGAGAATAATACGGCGAGTTGAACCATTGTTCAAACCATTCTACTTTTCCCATATTTGTGGCTCTACGATTTCTAATAGATGTCCGTCGGGGTCGCGAAAATAAAAGGAGCGTCCTTTGCGCCATTGTACCTCTTGAAGAATCTTCACCCCTCTCTCCTTTAACCGTGCTTTTAACGCTTCATAGTCTTCAGAAGCTACTTCAAAAGCCACATGCATAGACCCTTGTGCGCCATGCCAAGGTAATTTCTCTTCTTTCTTAGTGCTTTCTGCAATAAAACACAATAAAACATCTTTCCCTACACGAAAAAATACATGACGTCCTTGCACTTCAGCAATCACTTCAAAATCTAAAATACCTTCATAAAAAGCACGGGTTCTTTGTAAGTCTTTGACGTAAAGACACGTTTCTTTAATGCCTCTTATCATGGAAGGGCATTAATCAATCGTTGATAACGGTCTATGTATTGTGCACTTCCTTGACAATTTAAGGTGTTTTTCATGTTGTAGATGTTTTGGATGCGGTTATCTGGGCTGGGGTGGGTGCTTAAAAACTCTGGTACCCAAGAAGTGTTTCCAGAAGCTTGTAGTTTTTCAAAGAAATGAGCAGCGCCTGCAGCGTCGTAATCAGTCGGACATAAATACCGAACGGAGTATTCATCTGCTTCACTTTCGTGGTCACGACTAAATTTTAAGGATGCTAATTGTAAAGCGATTTGCGTTAATGCTCCGGGATTCTCTCCAGCAATAACGCTCACTAATAATGAAAGTCCATAAACCTTTTCCAATTGTCGTGCGGTATGGCGTAAATCGGCATGGGCAATCTCATGTCCAATTACTCCTGCTAAATCGTCTTCACTATCTAAGTATTTGATTAAACCTGTGTAGATGTAGATAAAGCCTCCTGGCGCACAGAAAGCATTTAAGACCGAATCGTCGTGAATAATGTAGAATTCCCATGGGAATTCATTACGGTAGCGAACAACTCCAGAGTTCAGTACTTTTTGAATGATGGTATCTAAGATGCTATAAGCTAAAGCATATTGATTTCTGTCTAAGATAGGGTATTCTTGTGGGTTTGCTGCGATTTCATCTCTAAGTTGCTGCCCTAAACGAATATCATCTTCAATAGTAAGGAAGATGGGTTGTCCTGGTTTTTTCCGTTTACACGTGGTGAACGTAAATCCTATGACAATAATAACTACAAAAATCCCTAATCGCTTCATAGTGGCAAATTTATGAGGAAGGTTCTAAAAACGCAATAGCAGCAATTGTTACATCATCTATTTGCTGGTATTCGCCTTTCCATTGTAAAAAAGCCATCTTAAAAAAGTTTTTTTGTTCATTGAAAGGAAGGTGGCTTGCGTTTAAGACTAATTGTTTTAAGCGTTTGAGTGTAAATTTTTTCCCTCGTTCTCCGCCGAACTGGTCTGCAAACCCATCGGAATAGAGATATAATTTCATTTCACTTTGCCATTGGAAACGATACAAGGTAAAAGGCTGCATCTTAGGATAGTAACCCACGGGTTGCTTATCGGTTTTTAAGTCATAAAGTATGTGTTGGTTAAGCTCCAAAGGGGACTTATACAGAGGGAGTTGTCTATTATAGACAAAATGCTTGGGGGTAACAAGCCATAAGCGATTATTAGCACCGGCGTATTCTACAAGTCTTTTTTCTTTATGGATTCTTAATAGCACAATGTCCATGCCGTCTTGTACGAATTGATTTCCATGGTGGAGTTGGGAAATGATTTCTTCTCGTAGCCACTCAAGGAGTTGGTTAGGGGTAGGGTGGTGATGGTGTGCCATTAATTCATTTAAAGTGGTGATTCCTAACATCGTCATAAAAGCCCCTGGTACACCGTGTCCTGTGCAATCTCCAACAGCAAAGTACCACCAAGGATCTTGCCAATATAACCAATAAAAGTCCCCACTAACAATATCCCGCGGTAAATAAAATATAAAATAAGGAAATAAAGAAGGTACTTCATAACTGAGTAAAGCCTGCTGAATACGACTGGCATACTCAATGCTTTCGGTAATAGCTTTATTCTTCTGTTCAATTAAAACTTTTTGCGCTTCTACTTGCTGTTTTTGCGATTCTATAATTTGTTTTTGTTGCTGCGTAATCCGAAGACGATTGTACAAAACACCACTAAACATAATAATTAAAAAGGTAATAAAGAGCGTAACCCATAATTTCATTTGTTGTTCTTTGTGTCGTTCCTGTGCTAATTGCTGTTGGTATTGTAATTCTCTTTCTTTTAATAATAATTGCTGTTCATAAGCCTGTTGAGCGGTTATTTGGGCTATTGCTTCAATCTTTTCTTCGTTCAATAAACTATCTTTCAAAGTTACATAACGCTCGTACCATTGTAATGCTTTTCTGTAATTGCGTCGTTCTTTATAAAGCTCATAGATTAGATAAGCAAGACTACGTTGAAAATTAAGCGTTTTTATCGCTTTTGCTGCGGTATAGCCTTTTCTTGCCCAATAAAATGCTTTAGTATAGTTTCCCAAGCTTTTGTAAAGATCTGCAAGCGGTAGTGCTATTTCTGCTGTGTCTTGTAAACTAAAGAACTGAGAACAGTTTTTTAATAAATAAAAAACAGAGTCTAAATATACTTTTGTTTTATTTTTTTGTTTTTCCAGAAAAGTATTAGCAATCTTTAAATAAGCGTAAGCCATTTGTGTAGTGTCTCCGCCCATACGGTAGTAGGATAGCGCTTTATAGTAGGAAGCGAGTGCGCTATCGCGTTTTTGCTGGTTGAAGTAAATGTCTCCGAGCATCAAGTAAATCCTTCCTAATTGTATGGGTTGGCGACGTTTTTTAGCTGCTTGCAAAGCCTTTGTGTAGTAGGCGACTGCTTTTGCTGTATCCCCTCGCTCGGCATAAATCTGAGCAATGTTTTGAAGAGCTACCGATTCTTCTAACAACAAAGTTTCCTCTCCTTGAATCAACTGCAAACTATCTACAATGTGAAGCATTCTAAAGTAGTGTTTTAAAGTCAAATCGGGTCTTCCAATTCTCCAGTAAAACACTGCTACATTAGAGTGGTAGTACAGCTGTACCC
>WFXK01000089.1 GCA_015490695.1 Bacteroidota bacterium
CTGTAAAACTACAGACTTTGTTATCCCTTTAATCGTCAAATCCCCTTCTATTTGAAAACGATTCAATGCCTTGGGAACTACTTTTTTGATTTCAAAGCGAATCTCAGGAAAGTTTTCCACATCTAAAAAGTCTTTACTTCTTAAATGCCCATCTCTTATAGGTTGATGGCTATCAATAGAGGCGGTTTTGATGACAACTCTACCCTTTATATCTTGGAAATGAGGTGGTGTTGCTGTAAAGTTCCCTTCAAATTCTTTAAACGTTCCTTCTACCTCTACAAGTCCCATGTGGGTGACACGCCATAGAATGCGAGAATGGTATGGGTCTAATGTCCATGTTTGTGGTGATAGGGGTTGTGCTGCAACCTCCCCCTTATGCTTACCCCTGCCGAAAAATTGAAAAATACGTTCCAAAAGCCCCATAATTGCGCTAACCTTAATTCCGCAGCAAATATATGTTCTTAATATGAAAATCCCAAAAATTGATAACTATTTTGTGATATTCTAACACGACAAAGTATTTAGGATAATTAATTGAATCTACTCGTATTACTATTAAACAGAAGAATTATAGTTGGATACAAATACTCCAAATAATAAAAGTATGTGCCTACTAATATTGATTTAGGATTGCACTAATATAAAGATTTAGCCTAGAAAAAAGTATCTTGAGAGCAACTTACTCTATGGCTCAAAACTTCTCATTGCTTTTCAAAATTTTGAAAAATGTGAAGCTCCCTCAACAAAATTCAATGTTGTGCTTACTACAGTACCTTAGAAAACACTGCTAGCTTCCAGAGTTTCCTAAGAAACCAAACAGCTATTTACTAACATACTAAAAAACGCCAATTTTGTTAGAGATGATAATAGCAGTCCAAGAAGCTATCTTTATAAAACGACTCAACCGTTTTGTCGCACTAGTAACTTGTCAAAATAAAATAACAAAAGTGCATCTTAACAATACAGGGAAGTTAGAAGACTTATTAAAACCTGGAGTTAAAGTGCTTTGCAGACCTATAAATGGTAAATGCTTAAAATGGCGTATTGTAGGAACACAAGTAGATACTACAAGATACACCCTTATAGATACTGCTTTACAAGAACGCTATGTTGAATTATTATTAAAACACAAAAAGGTACCCGGCTGGGAACATTGGCAGTTGATTCGTAGACAACCTTCTTTTAACGGACACCGATGGGATTTTTTAGTGAAAGATGATCAAGGCAAACTACGATTTTTAGAGGTTAAAAGTGCAGTGTTTTATTTTCCTTGTGATGGTTCTGCGCGTTATCCTGACACCATTACCTTAAGAGGACAGCGCCATATTGAATGCTTACTGCAATTTCCCGAACAAAGTGCACTACTTTTTGTTGCAGCACACCCCTTAGCAACCCATTTCAAACCCCATGAAGCCGACCCTAAAATCGTACATCTGGTCCAGCAAGCGATAAATAAAATACCTGTTAACGCCATAAAATTATGGCTAACCACCAAGGGAAAAATCTATCACAACGTTCAACCGCTACCAATAGTAGTATAAAAAGAACGTATTTTTACATACAAGAAAACCCAACAATAAAAAGCTGTAATAATAGCCAATGGAACAGCAGTAACAAGGTAACGATGCTCTGAAAGTCGAAATACAAGACCATAAACACTAAGTAAATAAATCGCTGTTAAGGCTATAAACAAATAAGTGAAATTTCTGTTTCGTAACCCTGAAACAAACATTAAAACCACTCCTATAAAAGCAGAACTAATGAATAATACGAAAATAATTGCATATCCCAGATAAATCCACTTAGGAAATCCTTCAGATTTAACAAAAGCTTCATAGAAAGTCTTCCACTCCGTATAATAGATAAAAAAAAGACTCCGAAGTGGAGCGATAAAGTAATAAACAAAGGGCTTCTCTTTCTTTATGGAGTTAGCGTAGAGGTTGAATTTCCTTTTAATATAGCTTAAAAGTTGTTTTTTTTGCTGAGGTGTTAAAGTACTATCTTTTTCCCACCTATAAACAATACTTCGTAATGCAACTAGGCTATCGTAATTGAATACTGAGGTATAAATGTAAGAGGGAAAGGTAGAACCTGTTGTATCTTTTTCAGCAGAAGAAAAGAAATGGGTTACTTTCCACAAGTTAGTAAAATCACCATAAGCCTGAAGGAATCGAAACAATGCTGCATAGTAAGTACGATGATATTGAGGATAATAAATCGTTTTAGTAAGCGGAATAAAACGCCTGTACTTGCTATAGTTACGTACTATCCATAAACCATGAAAAAAGAAATAAGGTAACAATAAAAAGACAATGCACTTATAACGACGCTGAACATATAAATAGACAGTAAATAAGAAGACTAACGGCAAAACAACAGGACGAAGAAAAAAAGCCCAAGTGATAAGTAAACCACATAGAAACGCCAAATAAACCTGTTTATAAACTGATGATTTATGGCAGATAAACACTATTAAAAATAGCGCTATTGAAAGGGTATTAACACATAAAGTTTCTGTAAGAACATACATTTCCCACTTCCTAAGGATAGGATTCAAAAGATAAAACATACTTCCCAAAACGAACAGTGAAAAACGATTAAATAACAGAAATAACAAATAGCCTAAGAAATAAGCTGCAACACCACTATAGATAACTTGAAAGATAACAACAGCAGAAAGGGCATCTTTTTGTGATAATCCCAAAAGACGAAAAGGAAGATATGCTACTGCCATTCCCGGAAGCCGATAATCGGGAGTATAATTTCCTTTCTCAAGAAAGTTTTCTAAAGGAGCAATATAAGATTCGGTATCGGTCATTCCTCCGAGGTACCATTGTCCTGTTTTTTGGAAATGGGGAAAACCGCGCCATACAAGGTCTATTATCTTAATAACGATCACCCCCCAAAAAAGAAGCCATTTTC
>WFXK01000090.1 GCA_015490695.1 Bacteroidota bacterium
CTTTAACGGCAACAAAGAAATCTTCAAAAACCCTGGATTGGATTCCTTAGAATACGAGCGTTTTCCTGTTCCGTTCCGTAGAAGGCAATTGCAATGGCGCTTAGAAGGGTATTATACCTTAGGACGCTTTCACACCTTTCGTTTAGCCACCTTAGGGTTTTGGCTACAACAACCCCTTTACTTCGATTCTGACATGGCTTTCGTAGGCGGTCTTCACTCCCTACGAGGCTTTACCGATAACCAATTTTTATTACAACAATACGTTATTGTACAAGCAGACTACCGCATACGCTTAGAACGACAAAGCTATTTAGGTCCTTTTACTGATTGGGGTTTTTTATGGTATAGAGAAGACTTTTTCCGTACGTTTTCTTTGGGATTGGAGTTAGCCTTGTTGTTAAAGCGGGGTTTTTTGCGGTTTGCTTATGCCATGGGTTCGTTTTATCCGATTCAACTACAGCCTTTGCGAGCCCGTATCCATATTGCTTTTGAAAGCCGTTTTTAATTGTTTTGCTTGCATGTTGCCGCAGCGTTGTACAGCGATGCTACCTCGGTTCCGCTCCCGCTATGAAGTCGTTTGTGCTACTTTAGATCTTCCTTCGGTCTTTGACTATGCTATTGCTATCGCCCCATCCCCTTGTGACTTCCCCAACTACCCCTTCGCAACCACCTACACCGCAAAAACCTTAACCCAATTGAATGCGCTCCAAAAAAAACTCCGTAAACACCAAAATTACCATAAGCACATTATCCTATTTCCCTTCTGTATGCATAAAGTCTACGGAATTAGGCTGGAATACTACACTTATTTATTAAAAACTTGGTTTCCGTTTTATCGTATTTGGGTGGATTTAACGCTATTGCCGCAGTGGTTACCACTTTATTTTGAAGCTTGGCGGGTAGATAGCTACCTTTTATTAGAAGAAGGGCAATGGTATACTTTTTATCCTACAGAGCGATTAAGGAAAGAAGAGGTAGTAGGCTTACTCCGAGGCAGGGCAGCCCATCGCTTACTTCGCCACCTTAAACCCCAACACTTCTCTACAACCCCCTTCCACGACGGCATCCTCCTTAATGACTTGCCCGAAGAATCCCTACAAATCCTGCTTCAACATGGCACCATTATCTGTGACCAACACCAACCCTGCCTCTTCTATTTCAACGAGACGCCTTAACCAGCCGAAGAATCAAAGGTATCTTAAAAAACTATCCCTTTCTCTTCTAAAGCTTAATCACTTGAGAAAATTTAAGAAAAGGGGAGAATCGCTCCTCTAAACCTGAGATTCTCCCCTTTGGAAAATGCGATTTGAAGTTTACGCTTTTAGCATCTCTGAGACAGCTTCCTTATACCTCAGAAGGCTATAGCTGCTGCGATTGAAGCAATAATAATTACCAATAGCCAGAAAAGCAGAATGTCTAAAATAATTATCAGTCCAGCTATAGCAAACCCTTTTCCTGTCCTACCTCGTGAAGTTTGACCAAGGCCAATAGCGCTGAAAATAACTCCTAAGGTCCCGAGGAAAAATGGAAATCCAAAAATTAATAAAAGCAACAATCCGAAAACACTGCATAAGAAACCAGCCAGAACCAACCCACTTAATTGCCCTTCAGGTTTTACCTCCTTTGCTATCGCAGTAATAATATATTTCACTGGTAAGAACTGAAAATCCCTAAATCGTTTTGCTGTTCTTGCTTTTACAGGAACATCCCCTTTGTAGAACCTTCCCTTTTCTTGTTATAAGTAGTTGGCTCAGATTTTGTTTTGTTTTGTTCTGCTCTGTAAGTACCTATCCTTTCATCATAAGAACTCTTAATCTCGGGGTTAAAATTTAAAGACTCATTTCTTAAGTGAACGTATGCTAGAGAGTTTCGGCTAAAGCTTTTGTAGTAGGTGTCTTTCCAGTTCACATGACGATTAGAAGTGTACATGCGCTTTGCTACTGCGCAATTGCCCAGAATTAACATAACTGCCAGCCCTACTTTGAAGTAACCCCACATACTTCTCATAGGCTTTAAAGTTATTTGCCCATAAACGTAGGAAAACCTATTCATACATCAAAATCAAACCCAAAGTGATATACGTTCAGAGGTAAGTAAAGTTACTTCTTCTTAACTACCCGAAAAACAAACTCTACTTCCTCAAACCCTCCTACCCAAAAACACCATAAACGACTACATACCATTGGAGAGAGATTAGCAAAAAAATCTATAACTTTCCCCGCGATATTGGCTATCTGAAAGGCTACAGGAGATAGCACACTTTTTTTTAAATAAGGTTGTGCAAACCATCGTAACCGAACTTTTTCTATTTCAAAAGGCACTCCTGTATAGCCTCCCTGAAAAGTCGGATTAAAATAATAAGGAAAAGTAATATCAAAACTGCGTTTATGATCTGCATGGGTAAAACCTCTAGAAAAATGAGGAACACGGATGATGACCAAAGCATTCGGCTTAGCAATCCGATGGATTTCCTTCATCACAGCAAAAGGATTAGAAAGATGCTCTAACACATGGTCTGCCTCAATCAAATCAAAGGTATTGTCTTCAAACGGATAAGGAAACTCTTCTAAGTTGTGGACTATGTCGGGATTACAGCGAGGGTCAATATCTACATTAACATAACCTTGTTTAGGAAAATGCCCACTACCCAGGTTTAATCTTTTCATTAGGGCAAAATTAACAGAATTTCGTTGTCGCTAAAGTTCACCAATGATATTACTACCAACCTAAATGCTCAAAAGTTATTTCAACACAATAACAAATCACACATCTATCACACATCTACCTTTTTCAATCTTGCCTTTGACTCCTATATCTCCACGACATTACTATCTATCCTTTCTATTTGCCCACCACAATACTATCAGACGTTCCCCAGAAACCCTCATTAATCATTCTATGTACACCCAGCAAAACCATTTTTAACCACTGCTTTCTACCTCAAACAAAAAGAGGCGAGCATAGGTGCTCGCCTCCTACACTAAATAAATATTTCTTTTATTTCAACAACCTATAGCGGGGTCTACGGTGTAGCTGGCGTCACCGTCAAAGTTCGTTACTTCAATAGTGATGGTCCATGTGCCTGCGGTTCCTGGCAGCGTACAGCCCGAAGCAGAGTCGTCACCCACGCCTTTGGTCAGTGTCCTATCCAAGACTACTTTTCCTACTGCATCTTTAATAATCAAGCGGAAGCTACCTCGGGTGGCTGTGGTGATGTCCATAGCGTACTCTGCTACGGCTTGCGGATTGTACCATTCTATGGTGTTGCTTCCGCTGCCACCTGCGCTTGTTATATCGCCATCTCCTGTAGATGGATTCATGTTAAAGGTTACGGGGTAGATGCAGCTGCCGTCGTTTCTTTTTGCTTTGGGGTCGTAATTGCTGGCTTTGGGGTCGGTGCACCCTTTGCGCTTGCACCCCACGCCTGCCATTAAGGCAAGTCCTAACAATGCAATGACTATAACGCGCATGGTTGAAATAGTTTGGTTACCGCGCAAATATACAAATTTTATGCCATACGATGCAACTGCTTAAAAACTCAGCGAATCAGTACAATAACCTATACCAAAGGGAAAAACATTTTCCCATGACCTTTTTCTCCACTCATCAAAAAGTTTTGCCTTCAAAAAGGTAAGGAAGCCCTTCTAAATTGTAAACTATACTGAGATTATAATGAGTAGAAGTAAAAACAAAGGAAAACAAGAGTAACACTCACCTCCCTGCACGCAACGGTTCTAAAAAAGTTATCGGACATTAACACGTTCTAGCAGCCTATAGCGGGGTCTACCGTGTAGGTAGCATCACCCTCAAAGTTTGTTACCTCAATAGTAATAGTCCATGTGCCTGCGGTTCCTGGCAGCGTACAGCCCGAAGCAGAGTCGTCACCCACACCTTTGGTTAGGGTTCTATCCAGTACAACTTTCCCTACAGCATCTTTAATAATCAAACGGAAACTACCTCGGGTTGCCGTAGTGATGTCCATAGCGTATTCTGCTACGGCTTGCGGATTGTACCACTCTATAGTGTTGCTTCCGCTGCCACCTGCACTTGTTATATCACCGTCTCCTGTGGAAGGACTCATGTTAAAAGTTACAGGATAGATACAACTGCCGTCGTCTATGGAGGCTTTGGGGTTGTAATTAGTTGCGTTAGGGTCTGTACATCCTCTATAAACACAACTACCGTCGTCTTTTTTCGCTTTGGGGTCGTAATTACTGGCTTTGGGGTCGGTGCACCCCTTGCGCTTGCACCCCACGCCTGCCATTAAGGCAATCCCTAATAACGCTGCTACAACGATGCGCATAACAAAGATGCTTTAGTTACACTGCAAAGATACAAATTTTATGCCATGCGATGCAACTGTAGAAAGCAAAGAGGAAACTGAATAAGTACGAGGCTATAAAGAAAAACTCGTTTTTTCCCTTAACCTCTTTATATTTGTAGCCATCAAATCAAGGAGCTATGGCATATTACGCACGGATGGAGGAGCCGAAGAACGAGCCAGTGTATAGTTATGCCCCCGGCACTAAGGAGCGAGCAGCCTTGAAAGAGACTTTGAAATCCATGAAAGCTAAAACGCCAGAGTTGTACATGCACATTGGCGGTGAAGCTATTGCAACAGAAAAGCGTCGTGAAGTACGTCCTCCACATGAATTAGACCATGTTTTAGCGTATTATCATGAAGGGGATGAGCGTCATGTGGAAGCCGCTGTAGAAGCCGCCTTAAAGGCTCATAAAACCTGGGCTGCAATGCCATGGGAAGATAGAATCGCTATTTTTATGAAAGCAGCGGAATTAGCCGCTGGTCCTTATCGCTACCGCCTCAACGCCGCCACCATGCTCGGACAATCAAAAAACGTCTTCCAAGCTGAAATAGATTCTGCCTGCGAACTCATAGATTTCTTCCGATTTAATGCTTATTACGCTACGCTTATCTATCAACAACAACCTGCTTCCACCAAAGGTATTTACAACTGGATGGAATATAGACCCTTAGAGGGATTTATCTTTGCCGTCACCCCTTTTAATTTTACCTCTATTGCCTGCAATCTACCTTGTGCCCCCGCCCTAATGGGCAACGTTGTTATTTGGAAGCCAGCCGAAACCCAAGCTTACTCCGCTCGTGTCATCATGGACTTACTCATAGAAGCAGGCTTACCCCCTGGAGTGATTAACCTCATCTACACCGACGGACCCTTAGCCAGCAAAGTGCTTCTACAACATCCCCATTTTGCAGGACTACATTTCACAGGTTCAACTCAAACCTTCCGATTATTATGGAAACAAATTAGTGATAACTTAGAGCGCTATCGTAATTATCCAAGGATTGTCGGAGAAACAGGAGGAAAAGATTTCGTTGTTGCCCACCCTTCAGCAGACATTCAAGCGTTGGTTGTGGCATTGGCTCGTGGCGCTTTTGAATACCAAGGACAAAAATGTTCAGCAGCTTCACGAGCGTATCTACCTAAATCCATCGCCGATGAAGTCCTCCACCAACTCATAGAAACCATTAAAACCTTTAAAATGGGAAGTGTAGAAGACTTCTCTAACTTCATTAACGCCGTCATTGATGAAAAAGCCTTTAATAAAATCACCCGCTATATTGACGAAGCAAAGAAAACCTCAGAAATAGAAATCTTAATAGGTGGGAACTACGACAAATCCAAAGGATATTTCATAGAGCCCACAGTGCTATTGAGCAAAACGCCGAAAAACAAATTTATGGAAGAAGAAATCTTTGGTCCGGTGCTAACTGTGTACATTTACGAAGATGACCGCTGGGAAGAGACCTTAGAATTAGTAGATAGTACTTCTCCGTATGGTTTAACAGGTTCTGTGTTTGCTCAGGACCGAAGGGCGATACGTCAGGCTTATGAGCGATTGCGCTACGCCGCAGGGAACTTCTACATTAACGACAAACCCACAGGTGCTGTTGTGAACCAACAACCCTTTGGTGGCTCCAGAGCCTCAGGAACGAACGACAAAGCAGGTTCTTATTTAAACCTCATCCGATGGGTAACCCCAAGAGCCATCAAAGAAAACTTCTATCCGCCGAGGGACTATCGCTATCCTTTTATGTTAGAACCTTAAACAATGTGGCGCTGGTGTTTTATCTTGTGGCTCGTTTATAGCTACGCAAAACCTCCAAAAGTAGAAGTCCCCAGTACGATTACCTTCTGCGGTATCACCATCCATTTAAGTAAATCGCTGCGTCAAAAAATCCAAGAAGAAGTAGATAACATCCATAAAAATCCGCTGTATTTTCGGCAAATGGTAGAGCGGGCAACGCTTTATTTCCCGATCATGAAAGAAGCTTTTGCCCATATCGGCGTACCCGGCGACTTAATTTATATCAGTATTCAAGAAAGTAGTTTGCGTGGTGATGCGGTTTCATCTTCGTTCGCTGTTGGCTATTGGCAACTAAAAGACTTCACTGCGGAAGAAGTAGGACTGACTATTAACGCTTATGTAGATGAGCGAAAACATCTTTTTCGTTCTTCCATCGGGGCAGCACGCTATTTTTATAAACAATGGCTACGTTATAACAATTGGCTTTATGCGGTGATTGCCTACTATGAAGGGGGAACGGGGGCGAAACCCTATACCCAAAGCCGCTACTACGGTGCAAAAGAAATGTACTTGAACGACCTGCATTGGTATGCGCTGCGTGCCTTAGCCCATAAACTCGCCTATGAACCCTATATCCCCGAACAACCCGACTCAGTATGGCTCCAACCCAAACCCCTTCCCCCCTTGAAGTCTTTAGAAGAGTTATTAAAACAAGAACAAATCTCTAAGGAAGCCTTTTTACAACATAATCCTTGGCTTTTAACAGAACAATTACCTCAAAATTACCCGATAACCTACTATGTAGAAACCCATACCCCTTATCAATACGTGGAACATCCTTATAAAGCCTTATTTAAACCGCCTTATTTCAAAGACTTGTTAGTTCAACAATATTGGCAGCAGTCGCATAAAGTTCATAGAAAAAGCGTTTCAGCTCAGCGTTCTGTGAAGCGGCGACATAAGAAAGTAGCAAAGAAACAACAGCGGAGTCTTGCTCCTAATCCGATTCCACCCCGTTATTTAGCCCGTTTCCCTATTACCACCGCACCTTATTATAATATAGAGTTTACTGTTGCTAAGCCGAAAGAAACCCTAAAAGCCATCGCTGAACGTTTTCATAAGCGTCCCAAGCGCTTAGCCCGCTGGAATAACCTCCCTGAATCCTATGTGTTTCAAAGACCCCAAATTGTGCTTTTAGTCCCTCCACGCAAAGCCCATATCCATATCGTAGGGAAATACGAAAAACTCCCCGATATAGCCGTACGATACCATGTCAAATTATCCCATTTACTTTATTTAAATAACTTCCATGACGCCGACACAACGTTGTTCACAGGACAAAAAATTTATCTTAAAGAAAAACGTCCTATAGATGAGAAAATCATTATCTACACTTTAGAAGAAAAGAAAAAAGAAAAAACGCCTATTGTTTTTGATACTACGGCAATACTGATAGACACAACAATCGCTAAAAAGGATAGCACGCAGGTTGCCCTAACGAAATCCCCTCCCTCTCGGGAAGTTGAAATCCCTTTAACGCCATCATTACCTAAGCGGCAGTATTATGTGGTTCAAAAAGGGGATAGTTTGTGGCGGATTGCCAAACGTTTCGGCGTGAGTGTACAACAACTACGCCGTCTAAATCATCTCCAAAGCGATTTAATCTATCCAGGAATGCGACTAAGAATCCGATGAAATCTCTAAAAAAACTTCTACAACAATACCTTGAACAAAAAGGATTTACTCAGCAAGTACAATTACAACATTTGCGTCAACATTGGCATAAATGGGCTGGGAATACCATTGCAAAAGCAACAAAAGAAATCGCTATTCACCACCATCGCTTAATTGTTATTCTTGAAGATGACCATTGTGCTCACGATTTAATAATGGTTAAAGATTTATTGCTTCAAGAAATCAATCAACACTATGGTTGGAAACTAAAGCGTTTGGTTATAAAAGTACATCAATGAAACAAGAAAGGAAAGAGAAACAACGACAGGTTTTCAAGGAAGTCTTTAATACGTTCAAAGAATTTTTTATCTTTTTTCTTTGGGGTTTGGAAGTTAGGTTCTTTTTTAAGTTGTTCCAGTAGTTTTCGTTCGTTTTGTGTAATTTTTTTCGGAACCCAGATATGGATATAGACGAGCAAATCGCCGTAGCCGTAGCCATTGAAGTCGGGCATACCTTTGCCACGGAAGCGTAAAACTTCTCCAGGCTGAACTCCTGGCTTAATATTTACTTTCAATGGCTTACCTGTTAAAGTAGGGATTTCTACGTCTTTTACTCCTAAGACCGCATCGGGAAAAGAGAGGGAAAGTTCATAAATGAGATTATTGCCTTCTCTGTGGAGGGTAGGATGGGGTTTTTCTTCTATGACGATGAGCAAATTACCGTTAGGACCTCCACGTACACCGGCATGTCCTTTGCCTTTAATACTGAATTGCATGCCTTCTTGAACCCCTGGCGGCAAGGTGATTTCTACTACTTCCTCGCCTTTAATACGTCCTTCACCACGACAAGCCGAGCACGGATTTTGAATGATGGTTCCTTCACCATGACAATGAGGGCATTGGGAAACAATGATTTGGGAGAAAAAGCCCCCTCCGACTTGTTGAGTGATTTCTCCTTTTCCGTAGCAGGTTGGACAAGTAACAATGCCTTGTC
>WFXK01000091.1 GCA_015490695.1 Bacteroidota bacterium
AATAAGATGGTACATCAATACATCGTCATTTAATCGCATGTAATATTGTAACATGTTTTCGTTCTCCCACCATGGTTGGTGGCTTTGTTGCAAAATTTTATAAAGCGCTTCATCTATAAAATTAAGGGCGCCAAGGAT
Source organism: Bacteroidota bacterium (assembly GCA_015490695.1). GTDB lineage: Bacteria > Bacteroidota > Bacteroidia > SpSt-205 > S141-50 > S141-50. Next base: position 139 of record WFXK01000091.1, read on the forward strand.
GGATTTTGCCCGTAAAAAGATTAAACGCAACATTTCTTCTGCTGCCAAAGCCGTTTTATGTAAGTACACTTGCCAATACATAATGCGCCGAGCAACAATAAACTTTTCTACAGAGTAAATCGCTTTCTCTTCAATAACTAATTGATTACCTACAACCTCCATCGTTTTTATCAATCTATCTACTCCCACTACTCCTTCTGCAACTCCTGTAAAAAAACTATCTCGTGCTAAATAATCCATTCTATCCATATCTAATTGGCTTGATACCAACTGCGATAAAAACCTTTTTTCATAGCGCCCTTCATAGATAGCCAAAGTTATATCAGGAATTTCGGGGAAAATTTTTAATAAAGCGTGCATTAAAACTTTTGTAATAGTTTCATGGGTATAAGGTTGGGAGATAAAAATGGATTCTAAACTATGGGAAAAGGGAGTATGTCCTAAATCATGTAGGAGTACTGCAACATAGGTTGCCAAGGCTTCTTCATCGCTAATAACATGACTCTTTAGTCGCAGGGTTTTAATGGCTTGCTGGGTTAAATGTAGCGTTCCAAGACAGTGATTAAAGCGAGTATGAACAGCACCAGGATAAACAAAATAGGTTAGTCCCAATTGTTTTATATAGCGTAATCGTTGAAAGTAAGGGTGGTCTATGATTTTTAACAGCAGTGGAAAAGGGATTTCTATGAATCCATGGACAGGGTCATTAAAGATTTTCATATGCCTGTACTACCGAAACCACCGCTTCCTCGTTGTGTTGGGGTTAATTGCTCTACGACTTGCCATTGAATTTGCACCACAGGAGCAACAACCATTTGCGCAATGCGCATACCATTATAAATTTCAAAAGGTTGCTTTCCTAAGTTAATAAGTAGTACTTGTATCTCTCCACGGTAGTCACTATCAATAGTAGCAGGAGCATTTAATAGGGTAATTCCGTATTTTTTTGCTAAGCCGCTACGAGGGCGAAGTTGGATTTCATATCCTTGGGGAATTTCTACATAAAGTCCAGTAGGGATAGCACGCCATTGCATTGGCTCTAGAACAATTGGTTGCTTAACATAAGCAGCAATATCCATACCCGAGGCTCCTTTTGTAGCATACGCAGGTAAAGGATTATTAGAGCGATTATTCACTCGTATAATAACTGGCATAACTTTCTATTCGCTCTGCCAATTGAAAATCTTTTTCTGTGATGCCATTGGCATCGTGCGTATAAAGATAAACTTCTACTTTGTTATAAACATTATACCATTCAGGATGATGATTAAGCTCTTCTGCTGCCATAGCTACCATGGTCATAAACGCAAAAGCTTCTTTAAAATCTGTAAAATGATACACTCTATAGAGCTTTTTATCTTTGACTTTCCACCCTTCTAAAAAAGTTAGTCGTTCTTGGATAGTTTCATCACTTAGCGGTTGCATAATATTTTAAGATAAAGACGCTAATGCCTCACGGATTTTTTTTGCCATTGCACTGAGTTCTTCATCACTTGCTTTCGTTCTGGGTTTACTAAAGCACATATCATCAATACTTTCCATAGGGATAATGTGAATATGCACATGGGGAACTTCAAATCCTACAACAGAAAACCCGATTCTTTTACACATCGTTGCTTTTTGAACTGCTTTTGCTACTTGTTTAGCAAACAACCACAATCCCATATAAAGGTCTTCTTCTAAATCCAAAATATAATCTACTTCTTTCTTTGGGATGGCTAAGGTATGCCCTGGGCGAACGGGCATAATGTCTAAAAACGCTAAATAATTATTCGTTTCTACAATCTTATGGGCAGGTAATTCTCCTTGGATGATTTTTGTAAAAACCGAAGCCATGGTTCTTTAGCGTTTAATTTCTATAATCTTCAAATGGAGCTCCCCCTTAGGGACTTTAACTTTTACTTCATCGCCGACTTTTTTCCCTAAAAGGGCTTTTCCTATAGGAGTTTCTACTGATATTCGTCCCTTTCTAAAATCCGCCTCTGCGGGAGCCACTAAAGTATAAGTTTTTCGTTCTCCCGTCTTAACATTCTCTACTGTAACGGTAGAGAGTAAATACACTTTTGAAGTGTCTATCTCTCCTTCTTCTATGACTTGTACATCCATCAACAAGGCTTCCAACTGAGCTATACGTTGTTCTAACAAAACCTGTTCTTCTTTTGCTGCTTTGTACTCAGCATTTTCTCTCAAGTCTCCTTTTTCTCGTGCCTCTTGAATTGCCTTTACAATTTGAGGACGCTTTACTTTTTTAAGATATTCTAATTCTTCTTTAAGTTTTTTATATCCTTCCTTAGATAAGTACTGCATAGATTATATATTGATTCGTACTCCGATGCTATGAACGCCTCGGAAGATACGGGTAAATCGGAAAGAATAATCTACTGAGAAAGTTTTGTCTATTTTCCCTCGGCTTTTTGCCTCTTCACTCACTTTTTTGAAAGGCAACTCAAAAGACAGTCCTGCAGCAGGACCTGTGAAGACACTTCTGAGTTCTTTATCGCCCCCAATAAGAACATCTTCATATAGATAAGAAAAGCGCAGTGTTAGAAGCTTTTTATAAGCATATTCTACGCCAATACCTAAGTTATCTTTTCCAAAAGAGTAGGAATGGAATCCAAATAGGGGGGTTAGACGATGATTTTCTGCTAAGGGGATGTCGTAGCTGATACCGATATTTAATTGTGCAGGCAACTCGTACGCAGCAGAGACAAAGCTGACCATGTTTTCCACCTGTGCTCCCCCAAGATTCACCCGAGTACTTAATCCTGGTCCCTTGAAACGCATTTGAGGACCAATGTTTCTAAGGGCTACGCCTATTTTAAATCGTTGGTTTTCTGAGCGATACTGTACTCCACCGTCTATAGCGATACCGCTGGCAGACATATCGGCTATTGCTTCATGGATGACTTTAACTGTGGCACCAACAAAGATTTGCTCGTCAACGAAAGTTCTTCCGTAGCTAATACCAAGGTTAAGCAACGTAGGGGAAAAGGTTCCTAATTGGCCATCGGGCAAGTCTATGGTTGTACGTTCAAATTCACCGAGGTCAAATGCCATAATATATACACCCAAAGCATTACCACTATAAAAGCGATGGGAGAATCCTAAAACATTGATAGCGATGTCTGCGCCTACGAGCCATTGGGTGTTTGCAAAGATGAATTCTGTTCCTTGTCCTGCTGCGATACCTGCAGGGTTCATCATAATGCTTTCTATACCATAGGTATTAGAGATATTGAGGCTTTGTAGTCCACTTGAACGGGCAAAAGGATTGATGGTTAATTGTGTAGCACCTGCTTGCGCAATCCGTTCTGGGTTCCCCCCATAAACGACGGCTACATAGCCTAAACTCCATCCCAATACTGCTGCAATATATTTTCGCATGCGCATAGGGTTTTTAGAAACCTACTGTGATGTCTATTTCAGGCATTGCGACTAAGAATTTAACGACTTTTTGTCCTAGTTCTCCGGCATCTACATGGATAAGGTAAATGCCGCTTGCTATAGGTACACCAAAGTCATTCTTCAAATCCCATTCTATTTCAGGAACAGGGGAATCTTTAACAAAGGTACGGACTAATTTTCCGTCTAAGGTAAAGATACGTATAGTGCATCGTTGTGGTAAGTTAATGATTTTACAACGGGCGTCTAAGGTGGTTGCCCCTTCATAAGCTCCTCTACCAACACCAGAACGGGTGTAGAAGGGATTTGGAACAACGCGTACATCTTTTAACAATGACTCTTTAGCTACCTCTACAACGCCTGTTTTGGGTGCTAAGTTCTTAGTTGAAAATTCAAATACAGGCAAGGTAGCATCACCTCCATAGAAGAAAGGTCTATTAACCCGTAACTTAATTCGGACCTCAGAGGGAATATCTTTATAAGTATTGATAACGAAGGGTTCTCTCACCATAGGAACGATAACCCATGCAAAGGTTTCATAAAGGTCTCCTAAGTAGCGGCTTGTACTACCTTTATAGTAGGTAACGAGACTGGTGCTTTGATTTACAGTTACGAAGGGGTCTTTATCCCATCCACCTCCTTCAAGGAACATACTTCTATAGAATTCTCCGCCATCATATTCGGTTGTCGTTATATAGATATAATGACGTCCTCCCACAACTAAGCCATCATCCCCTATATTAGAAGTAGGATTCCATAACATATCATCGCCATTATCTGCTTTATAAAGCGTTGCTTCTCCGATAATGATATTAAGTCGTTTCCCTGTATTAACATCAATAGCATAACCAGGGAAAATAGCAAATCCTGAATCTGCAGGATCAGAAGAGTAGAGTACATCTCTTCCATCCGCTTGAATCACAGTCCTTCCTGGTCTTGCTTTTGCAGTCAACAGCCAAGTAGATGCAAAGCTAAACTTCGGAGCATTTGGATCGGGAGTAGTCTCCAACATAATACATCTAGACCATTTTGTCGGATCGGGAGTAATTACTAAATCAACATTGGGTAAGTCTTTCAGTAAAACAGCATCCCAGCGATAGATCGATGTGGGTTTAGGAGGAGCTTTATCGCTAATAGTTACTCCGGGAGCCACGCCAGGATTTAATATACTATTAGGTGCTGCTAAACAAAACGGAGCAATGCCTCCACCTGCAATTTCTGCAAATATTTCATCAGGATCAAAACGTCCTGTATCATTAAAGCTTCTAATCCAATCATGTGCACTAAAAGCATCATTATCCCTCAAGAAAGTTAACCATTGCTTGGAAGGATCGCTATAAACGACTTCAAAACCGACCAATCCATAAGATTTATTCCTATCTATACCTGCAGGCTGCACTTGTCTAACTAAGATAGCAATCCCATGTCCATCTAAGTAGTGAATATCTCCAAAAGGCTGTCTACCAGCTAATACATAATTGGTACCTCCCTCAGGTTTTCTCATCGTGTAAATAGCCCGATACACCGTATCCCATCTACCACCATTATTCATTAATACTACCCAAGAAACATAGTGCTTCAAACTATCTCCTAATTCATTTTGATTCACTTTATACAGTACAGGGTCCTTTAATATAACAACTCGGTAATCGGCTCCTTTGACGCTCTTAGGGTCTACAACAAACACATCAATAGGTCCTTTACGAGGTTGATACACAGGCTGAGCACTTCCTGCTTGTAGTATTTGTTGTTCCACTTCAGGAGTTAATTCTACGAAGAAGTCTGCACTTCCATTTTCATTACTAACCCTACGAAGCTCTACACCATCACCATAAGAAGAATTTAATACTAAGCCATTTAATTCAAAATCGGTTGGGTGAGGCATTACCTCTAGTACTTTGAAATTACGACTTCCTCGTAAGAATTTACGTCCATCAGCAGCAGTATCATTAAACGCATAGGCTACAATAGCAAAGTAGTACTTACGATAATTTACCAATCGCTTATCTGCTCCTTCAGCAAAAGCATCTTCTGTTACACGGAAAGTATGGAATAAACCCTCATCGGCACCTTGTACCATAACCTTATCTTGTACCAATACTTGTCCACCAATCTTTATTTCTTCTCGGTTAACAATAGTTGAAATACCATTTTTTATATCGCATTGGGCAATAACACGAGCTTTATTAGGATCATCCAAATCTGCTGCTGAAACTGTTTGATCTTTTAATTGATAAAGAAGATAACCTTCAAATTCAAAAGTTGGGTCAGGTACTCCTGCTGCAACCAATACTGGGTCATCCTGAGCATAGTTCTCATAACCATTATTAGAAACATCTTCTATTCCTTCATAGCTCCATGATAGAATGATTTCTCTATCTAATTCTACTGCTGTTAAGTTAGGAGCATCAGGTCCTGCTAACAGTTGGAAATTCGCATCAAAAAGGGCTTGGGCAATAGCATCATCTCGCAGTAATGCACAAACCGAACCAAACTGCGCATTATCTAAGGTTCCAAAATCTCTTGACCATACTACCCCAACAATAACTTCGTTTTCCGCACCAGGTTGTAAGGTAAACGGACCAGCAGATTGAACAAAACGTCTATCAAAAGGCTGATTTCCGACATCTGCTTCACTCCATCCTTTACCATTATCATAAGGACAAAGATTAGCATCGCCTGGATAACCCCAGAACATGTAAGAAGTAGGATTTCCTGTTTCTCCTGGGTCTAAATAACCATTACCATTACCCGTTAAGTGGTCATCTACAACAGGTGAACCATCTTTCCAAAAGCCACTTAAATAACCATAAAAGTCCGATGCTTTCACAGGGTTCCCAATAACACTAAAGTCATTATTGTAGTAGAAGAACGCAGCCATTCCAATACGCTCATAAATCTCATCAGGCTCATCAATCAATCCATCACCATCATTATCTTTACCGTCAATATCTACCTCATCTACCAACCCATCTTTATCATTATCTATTCCATCAGCCGTATCTGCCAAAGGTCCTTGGAAAAAGTCTATACCAATAGCAGGGGGAAATAATCCATAACCTCCTTGAGTAGACTCATCATCAGCATCGCCATTATAGCAGTATCCTAGACCGCGTACTGTATCACATCCTACATAATCGTCTTGGAAATAACCCAAATCAGGATCTGCCCATTGACCAATATATGTTTGCGTAAGTGTCAACGTAGAACGATTAATAATCAAATATTTATAAAAGGTCATATTGTTAATTGCATTTGTGGTAGCAAAAGCAAAAGCCATAATTTGCATTTCTATACCAATAGGTTGTCCACCTGTTTCCGAGTGAATATTTCCTTTATCATTAATAACCCACCATACTGCCTGGTCTCCAATAATATCAGGATAATCTCCATCATCAGGATTGTAATCTCCATCCCCATTGACATCTACGAAAGGTGCTAAATATTTTTCAAAATCGGGGTCGGGGTTAATAGCAGGCCAATCTTTAATAATAGGATACTTACTATAATCTACCTTCCCTGCTTTATAATCAGCAATAAATTGTTGAATCTGCTCTCTAGTAATCACAAAGTGTTTATCCCATTTTTCACAAATCTCTCGTTCTGTAGAAGCGGTCCCATCATTACGCAATGGACCAGGATAGTAATCATTTCCTTGTTGGCGGTAAGTTTGTGCTGCGATTCTTAATTGTCCACTGGCATCTATACCGCCAATCCACACAGCACCTGCGAACATAGAGTGTCGTGCATCGGCAGGATTGTTCACCTTAGGTACTTCATACCTTGGGTTCCCTACCAAGTCCCACCACATATCACCACCGTTCATCAAACGGCAGCGAACGTTATTGATGTCTAAGTTCACCGCAGAGGTTGCAGGGTTACAATCACCCGAAGCTACTCGCTGTTGTAAGGTCGCAATATCTCGCTTTACATAACGCTCCCATCCCTTAGGGAAGCTCGCTGCTAAAACCGCAGCAATACTTATAACGCTCACCCACAAAATCCTTAATCCCATCATATCGTGTACGTTTTATTTTCTAAAAGAAGAATTGTACACCAAGGCGAATACGACGAGGTAAACGATAGAAGTTCGGATTCCGCTCCTTAATGCGGTACAATAATACGAAACTTTCCGGATCAAATTGCGACTGAATAGCCTGTTGACCTAAATCAGAGCTTAAATAACCACTATCATCGGGTAGTCCTGTAAAGGCATACACACTTCGCACATTGAGACGATTAAACACATTGAGAACCAAAACATAAATTTGGAAATTAATAGGTCTTTTTGCTTTTTCTCCTTCTCCACCTCGCTTAATGGTAAAGTCTCTTTCTGCACGAATATCAAAACGATAGGTAAAGGGTAGACGATTGCCTCTCGGCGTACCAACAATCCCCACTGTCTGGTGTACACCAAATTGTACTGCAGCGGGGTTTACTGTAATCAAACGGCTATAAGGCGTACCTGAACCAATATTTGCCGTTAAGTTCAAACCAAACTTCTGTAAAGGATAGATTTTTTTACCCCCTATGGTAACAGCAGGACCTCTAATTTTTCTATCATCAAAACGAAAGTCTATATTCGCCGTAATCGTATGTCTTTGGTCAAAGGCTAAAGGTACAGGTATACGCAATACACTAAAGCCTTGGATGTAGTTCAAAGCGTTTCTTGCAGAAGTTGCTGAAGAACCCGTACCATTAGCAAACTGTAATGTATAAGCGATTTTACCCCGTACTAATCCAAAACGACGCATATCCAACTCCAACTGAAACCCTTTAGAAGTACCAAAGTCAATGTTTTCATAAGTATCATAGGTAACAGGATAAGCATTATAAACTCGAAAAGACTGAATCATACCCCGCATTTCTCTATAGTAAGCGGAAAGAGAAATTGCCATAAAGTTGGTTAACTTTTGTTTAAATCCAACTTCGTAATCAATCGTTTTCTCTGGTTGAAGCGCAGGGTTATTTACAGGTACTGTTGGATTAGCAGGCAAGAAAATGTATTCGGTTAAAAATGCAGCATAACGTTCCCTTGGACGTTGGGTTAAAACATCATAGTGGGCAAAGAAGGTTGCTTCGTCGGAAATAGGGAAAGAGAAAGAAATCCTAGGCATCACATTCACTACAGGAGTATAATCGGTAAAGGACTCAAACACAATAGAATCTTGTTTTACAAAGGGTTGGACAACGCCGCCACCAGCACGAGCAATCAATTCAGGTGCTACAGGAGTACCATTCGCATCATACCATTGGTCCCCATCTCTAAAGCCTACAAAACGGGTTGGATTATTTTTATTATCCACATACGGCACCCAATCATCTTCTACTCCCTCAGGTAAAGGAATTCCTAAAATTTGAGACGCCTCCTTCGCATTATAAGCAGGCACTAAAAGATACTTGTCTTTTAACACCAAAGAGTTCGCATCATATCTATCTATACGTAAACCCAAAGTGAAGAACATTCGCTCTAACTCAAATTTGTCTTCTACATAAACTGCTGTATACGTAGGCGCATAAGCCTTCTGAGGACGATTGATTTTATCATCAAAAAACTTCTTATAAGAAGTCGTTCTATCTAATTCACCTAAATAGGTATAACCATAGTAACTAATTATAGGATTACCTGCGTTAAACAATTCATCTGCTGTAAACATGGATAAATCATAAAAATCTGGTGTATAAGCATCCGTGTTAATGTACTCTTTGCTATCAATAGGCAGCCCTAATTTTGCTCGTAGTTTTTTATCAAATTCACTTTGGCTATTTGCATCATACAAAGGTTCTAAGCGCACTGTATCAGCAAATACCCCATTGATGTACACAGGTTGCGGATTGTTTAAATCTAATTGTACAAGGTGAGCATTCGCATATTGACGCATCAATTGCCACAAGAAATACGCTGCTATAGAATAAAAACGCTCTTGTCTTTGGAAAAATTCAAAACCTACTTTTAAATTATGGTTTCCTATAGTTAAAACACCTTGTCCCGTAGCACGGAATTGGTCCGTTCTACTTTTCTGATAAATGTAAAAGTTCGCTCCTGTACCATAGAATAAAGAATAAATATTCATAGAAGCAGCAAAGCTTGGCGTATTCAACCCATTAACAATTCCGCCTAAAGCACGCAACTGAGTAAAGTTGTAAACCGTATTACGATATACAAAATCAAAGGTTGCAGGGTCAAAAATCGGTTGAGGGTTGCCATTTTGTCTTATGTAGTCATATATAACCGTGTTGTAATTAGCTAAATACGGGTTCACTGCCGTACTGGGGTCAAAGTAATAGGCAGTATCAAAGAACCCTGCTGTTTGCCAATAAGGATTAGGCGAAATATCAGGATTGTGACGATTATCTTCAGGGAAAATTAGCTCAAACACCTCTGCTCTTCTATTAGTAAAACGCCCTACATATCCATACTCAAACAATCTATCTTCAAAACGCTCATCTTGCAAAGTATACCCTGTACGCGTATAATCAAACTGCAAGGTATAATACAAGGAAGTAATACCACGTTTTTTACGTTTGGGTTTCCCTTCTACTTCCGTCGCAGGTTGTTTCAAACGTGCCTGTAGTTCTTCCTTAGATATAAAGGATAACGTCTGTTGAAAACGAATATAACCTCGCCATGTATTCGTCTTCACCAAACCATGCGACTCAGGAGCAAATAAATAACGCACCATCCCACTTCCTAACTTATAACGCACCAAAGAGAAATTCCCTCCTAATTTTAAATACGTATTCCTCCCCAATTCATAATCTAAACGAATCAAACCTCGTGCTGCACGAGAAGTATTGTTAGGACGATACTTAATCTTTTCTAAATCGCTTTCTTTTACAAAGTTTCCCCTATGCATGAAGAAAGAACCATCTTCTGAAGGAACCAACGGGCGCTGACGCAAATCTTCTAAAACTTCCGGTTTTAATCGGGTAATCTGTATTGCAGGCGGGTCCCTATCTAAAACATCTTGCACCTCAAAATTGACAAAATACCCTAATTTCGTCGTTATAATATTTCCTGCACTATCTTTCTTTTGAATAACGGGACCTGAAGCGTTAAATGCCAACAAGTTGTAATTATAAGGGTCAGTAAACTGACTACTTACCACTTCTGCACCAATACTATGGATACTACTGGGAGCCGAAGAAGTAATCGTAATAACGCCACCTGTTAAGTCTCCATATTCTGCAGGCACCCCACCTGTAATAACCTGCATTTGTCCAATGGCTTTCTGGGGCAATCCTAAAGCACCAATCACCCGTACACCATCTATAAAGTATTCTGTAGCCCCTGCTCTTTGTCCACGAATATTAGGCGTTTCGCCTTCATCCCCTTGATAAGTCCCCGCACTTAATGCTGCTACCGTAACAATATTCCTTGTAGCTATTTGCTGAACCTCCTGAGAAGTTACTACCCTACCAACAACCGTTTCATCTTTTTTAAATAAAGGTACAGCATACGCTTCTATTTCTACTTCTTCTAACTCTACCGCTGTCGTCATTTTTATTTCTAGCACCACTGTCTCGTTCATAGATACCAACACCCCTTTAACAATATGCTCTTTACCCGAATACTGCACTTTTATATCATAGGTACCTGGTGCAACAGGAGCAATAATAAAGTTTCCTTCCTCATCGGTAAGGCTTCCTCCTTTGACAATACCGTTTTCTATAAGGTAGACGTTAGCAAATTCCAAAGGTTCGCCCGTATCTTTATCCACTACTTTCCCTTTAATCCTGCCCGCGCTTGACTGCGCTAAGGCTACAGCAACCGCCAAAAATAGCGCTACGACTCTATATACATTCCCCATGGGCATACACAACCTAAGTGTGCTCACAAAACTATAAAGTCTTTTTTAAACTTCCAAATCCTTATCTTTGTCTGCTGATGCAAAACGAAAAAAAACTTTTGGACCACGAAGGTTTTGTCTCTGGCATACCACCTTTTTTAAGAGGGCCTTACGGCAGCATGTATCGTGTACGCCCATGGACCATACGACAATATGCAGGATTTTCCACAGCCGAAGAAACCAATGCCTTCTATCGTAAAGCCTTAGCGGCAGGACAAAAAGGGTTGTCCGTCGCTTTTGACTTAGCAACCCACCGAGGTTATGACTCTGACCACCCAAGAGTAGTCGGTGACGTCGGAAAAGCAGGCGTTGCTATAGACACCGTAGAAGACATGAAACGCCTTTTTGAGGGTATCCCCTTAGATAAAGTTTCGGTCTCCATGACCATGAATGGCGCTGTCATCCCCACCATGGCTTTTTTTATCGTCACAGCAGAAGAACAAGGTGTCGCACAAGAAAAACTACGCGGAACTATCCAAAACGACATCCTAAAAGAGTTCATGGTACGAAACACCTTCATCTACCCCCCTGAACCCTCTATGCGAATTATCACAGACATCTTCGCCTATACTGCTCAACACATGCCTAAGTTCAATGCCATTAGCATTAGTGGTTACCACATGCAAGAAGCCGGCGCTACCCCTGAATTAGAACTGGCTTATACCTTAGCAGACGGCTTAGAATACCTAAGAGCAGGGCTTAAAGCAGGTCTTTCCATTGACGACTTTGCTCCAAGGCTCTCCTTTTTCTGGGCAATCGGTATGGACTTCTTCGCTGAAATCGCTAAAATGCGTGCCGCAAGAATGCTATGGGCAGGAATTGTAAAACAATTCCATCCAAAAAACCCAAAATCTATGGCGCTTAGAACCCATTGTCAAACCTCAGGATGGAGTTTAACCGCCCAAGACCCTTTTAACAACGTAGCCCGAACTGCCATAGAAGCGCTTGCAGCTGTCTTAGGCGGCACACAATCGCTCCATACCAATTCCTTAGATGAAGCTCTTGCCCTACCCTCTGAATTCGCCGCAACCATCGCAAGAAATACCCAATTGTTCCTCCAAGAAGAAACCGACTTATGTACTATCATAGACCCCTTTGGTGGAAGCCATTACTTAGAAGAAAAAACCCAAGCTATTGCCCAAAAAGCATGGGAATACATCCAAGAAGTAGAGCGTTATGGAGGGATGACCAAGGCATTAGCCGCAGGGATTCCTAAAATGCGTATTGAAGAAGCCGCGGCAGCACGACAAGCCGCTATTGACACAGGTAAAGAAATCATTGTCGGCGTCAATAAATTCCAACGTCCTGACGAACCCGAAATAGAAGTCTTTGAAATTGACAACCGAGAGGTCTTAGAACGACAAAAGCAACGGATTGCAGAAGTCAAACGCAAACGGGATGAGCAAGCCGTACAAAGGGCTTTAGAGCGTTTAACAGCAGTAGCTGCCAGCGGAAAAGGCAATCTATTAGAAGCCGCTATTGAAGCTGCCAGAGTAAGAGCTACCTTAGGAGAAATCTCCTACGCCATGGAAAAAGTCTTTGGACGCTATCAAGAACAACCTACTGCCATCACAGGCGTCTATAGCCGTATTGCCCAACAACATCCTGACTTCCAAGAAGTACGAACACTGGTAGAAAAATTTCAACAAATAGAAGGTAGAAGACCACGGATTTTAGTTGCGAAATTAGGACAAGACGGACACGACCGAGGTGCCAAGGTCATTGCTTCAGGCTTTGCCGACTTAGGCTTTGAAGTAGACATCGGACCGCTGTTTCAAACCCCAGAAGAAGTAGCCCAACAAGCAATAGAAAACGATGTGCATGTGATTGGTATCTCCACCTTAGCGGGTGCCCATAAAACCTTAGTTCCCCAACTTATCCAACAACTAAAAGAACAAAATGCTAATGATATTCTTGTCGTAGTTGGCGGCGTCATCCCACCTAAAGACTATCCACAACTTTATGAAGCAGGCGTCCACGCAATCTTTGGTCCTGGTACTCCCGTTATAGAAGCCGCTAAAAAAATTATCTCCTTATTACTCGAAAAAGCTACCGTCGCTTAACCTATTGTAAAAACCAAGCAAAGTATTTATCTTTGGCTTTTGACAAAATGCTATTGTTATGGAACTGCGCTTACGACAACAACAACAACAGCGTATCGCACCACAAATGCGTCTTGTAGCAGAACTGATGAAACTACCAAGTATAGAAATAGAAAAATACTTAATAAAAGAAAAAGAACAAAACCCCTTTTTAGAAGAAGAAAACAACAATGAGCAACCTTATGAAGAAGCTACTGCTTCAGAAACTACTCAAAACAATGAAGAAGATGAAAAAATCCAAGAAATGATGGAATTCCTACGTCAAATGGAATTCCATGACGACCAACCTTATTTTTATAAAAGAGACGACGAAGACGAACAACCACGACGCCAACCTAAACAAACCTAC
>WFXK01000092.1 GCA_015490695.1 Bacteroidota bacterium
CTTCTCGGGTAAAGCCATTACAAAGCAGATGGGGCACAGGATCTACATTGTATTTATATTTAATAGCAGCACAAATTCCGAACGTACCAGGACTTTTTCGTTTAACGATTTTTTTATACGTTCCATCGGGCATTTCTTCCCAGATGACTTCAGCAGCATGGCTTGTAACGTCAATGAACGGGGGTTTATAAGGTAAAATGCTTTCTATGGCTTGATAAATCTTTTCTATGCTACCTCCTCGCCGTGGTGGAATGATTTCTACCGAAACGAACGGATTACGTGCCTTTTCTAAGTGTTCTAATACGGTCATAGGGTTCTTATTGCTTCTATGGGGTTAAGATAAGCGGCAGCTCTTGCAGGAAGATAACCTGAGGCGATACCTAAAACGATAGCGATGGCCAAACCAATAAGATGATGACTCCAATTTAGTCGTATCATAAGGTCTAAAGACAGCCATTGAAACACCATAAGGGTTGCCCCTGCCAAAAGCAAAGTTAATACAATCGCAGCAACAGCACCAAACAAACATAAGTAAACGGCTTCTGTTAAGAAACTAAACAAGATAAAGCGACGACTTGCTCCTAATGCCCGCATAATCCCAATCTCTTTAGTCCGCTCCTTAACACTAACAAATAAAATGTTTGTAATCCCAAAGCCGCCTACCAACAAGGCAAAGATACTAATAAATAACCCTCCCATCTGTAAAACGTTCAAAACCCGACGAATACTGCGAATCACCATCTCTTGACGATTAATAGCAAAATTATTCTCTACACCAGGTTTCAATCGTCTGTGATTGCGAAGGATATAAATAACTTGTTGTTCTACCTCGTCCATAAGTGCACTGTTTTTTACTTTGATAGTAATTAAGCGGTCAGGATAGCGTTTTTTAATCACATACAAAGAACGAAAAGCAAAATAAGGGATAAGTACGCGGTCATCTAAGGTATTTCCGAAAAGGTCTGCCCCTTGTTTCTCTGCAACTCCAATCACTGTAAAGGGTTTTCCTCTAATGTAAATGGTTGCACCAAGGGCTTTTTCAGGGGAACCAAAAAGCTCTGTGGCTAACCAGTTGCCTAAGAAAGCCACTTTCCTATCCGATTCTAATTCCGCCTTAGTGAAAAAGCGTCCATGTAAAACCTCTACAGGGTTAATTTTTGTATAATCGCCATGAATTCCTAAAACCGAAACATTCGTAGCACTCTCTTTTAAAGTTTTTATCAATTGCCCGTGCCTTGTAGCTTGAAAGGCAATCCCTGAAATATTTTGCAGTTGACTTTTTAGTGCTTTATAATCTAAGAAGCTTACCTGTGGACGCTTAACATATTTATGCCAGTCTTCTGAATTATCTTTCCAGGGCCATTTATGTACGTAAAGTACTTCACCGCCTATTTGAGAAAGATTGTAGGTGATAGTATATTCTAAATTATCTACGAAGAAAAAGACGAACAAAATAGCGAAGATACCGAAAGCGATACTTGCTAAGGTTAGGAAGGTTCTAAGTTTATGGACTTTAAGTTGGTAAAATGCACTGGCAGCTCCTTCTTTTAGAAGGATGAAAAAACGCATTTTTATCCTTTTTTACGCAAATGGGCAGCGGTTATGTATAGTTCTAAATGGTGTTTTTGCTCTTCATTGAGTTGAACCCCTTTTTTCTTTTCTAACTTATCTAACATTGCAGGAAGGATTTTTTTCCATTCTTCTAAGGAGTATTTGTGGGGTTTTTTGTAAGGGTGGCATTTACCGCAGTAAGACTCAAAAAGTTGTTTTCCGTCTTGTAAGGCTACTAAGGTTGCATCCTCATAACGGGACTTTACTCTTTGCACGTCTTCTTCTGTTGGAGTAATGATAGCGGAAGCACACGCTACCAACAATCCGATGCTTATAAGTCCTATCCATCTCATAGCAACAGCAAAGTTAAAGGATATTTTCGTCCTTTCCACTCAAAAGAGCGAAAGAAAGCACGCATAAAAACTAAAAGCCAAATCCATAGGTGATAAAAGAGAAAATAAAAAAGTGCATGCCATAAAGGGAACTTAAACGAATAACCAAGCCACTTTATTCCTGTTTTTGCGATATGCCAGTCTAAAAGCCATTTCATCGTTAATTGTATAGCAGTAATGGTTGCCGCAGTCATAGGATAAAACCATACTAAGATTAGGGAGAGGATAACGCATAATTGAGCAGTTCCTAAGCAAAATACGTGGAGCTTTCTTAAAAAAGGTTGATAGTAGGGTGTTTTACTCAGCCAGCGCAAACGTTGCTGCAGTAGTGCTTTCCAAGTTAAGCAGCTTTGGGTTTCTACAATAGCTTCTTTGCAAAAAGCGATTTTATAACGGTTTTCCCATGCTTTGTGAAGCAAAAATTCATCGTCTCCTGAGGGAGTAGGTTTTTTTGAAAAACCTCCCAGTTTTAAAAAAAGGCTTTTTTTATAGCCGAGGTTTGCGCCGTTTGCCCAATGGGGGAAGTTGCTGTAAACCGCTCCCGCTGTAATCACCATTAACACTGCGTTTTCTACTGCTTGAAACCACCATAAAAAGCCTTCTTGTGGTGCTAAACGAACAGGACCTAAGACAACATCTGCATTTTGTTGAAGCAATTGTTTAATCCAGTTTGTCGGTACTGTGCAATCTACGTCGGTAGTTAAAATAAAAGTTCCTTGAGCGTGCTGGATGCCGAAGTGGATAGCAGCTTTTTTTCCTTGTTTATCCTTAGGAAGGGATAAATAACGCATGTTATTGGGCAAATGGTCAAATACTTTATAGCGTTTCCATGAGTGGTCATCTATCCATAAAACTTCAAAATTGGGGTATTGTTGGCGTATTAAGCACAACAAAAGTCTTTTTATATACCACTCAGGCGGATTACGAAAAGGGATGATAACACTTACCAAAGGGTAAGAAGCAAGTGGTTGGATTGAGTGTTTTTTGTTTTTAAATAAGTAAAAGTATATTAAGAAGCAGAGGAGGTGGTAAAGTAAGAAGAAGGTTGCTGCTGCCCAGAGTACCACCATAATAAACTACCTATGATGACAGGGATGCAGTGTTGTCCTATGTAGTTGATAAGGCTGGCGATAATAATCCATTGTGCAGGAATGTTTAAAGGGGTTAAAAAGAGCAGAAACAGACTTTCTCTCACACCAATTCCTTGAAGAGGAGTGGTAGGAAGCAGGTTTCTTAAAGCATAAGCGCTTATAATGGCTTGACACAAAGCAAGAAAAGAGCCCTTAGGATAGAAATAGAAAACTAAAAACGCCATAGAGAAAAGAAAAACAACATAGCGAAGCAGGCTGATAAAAAAGACTTGAATACCTTGTAGAGAAAAATGTTTATAAAGTATGGCAATGAGAATAGGGAACAACAATAAAGCAGGATAGAAGTAAACACTTAGGAAAGCGAGCCAAGTGATGGAGGTTTGGGCGAAGTTACTCAATAACGTTGCTTTAGAGCATTGCCATAGCGAGTAATTGGGTAGCGTTCTAAAAAGATATTCTCCTAAGCGGGCGGGGGATATAAAAGCGGAAGGTAGTCCTTTGAATACTGCCGCTGTTGCCATAAGCCATGGAGGAGGAGGGATTAACAACAAACGCCATTTTTGCGCCTCTAACCCCCAAACAATGAGTCCTATTAAGAAAACAAAAATCCATAAAAACCATGGGATTTTAATTTGTTGCCATGGCAGAGAAAAAAGTTTATAGATTAAAAAAGCAATAGCGGCAAGGGTGATGAGTTTACCCAGTTTGGTTAGATAGTTGTTGTACCAGTTTAGAAAGTCTTTGATAAACTTCATCTATGGTGCCTGTGCCGTCAATTTTATAAAATTTTTGTTGTTCTATGTAGTATTGGGCTACCGCTGCGGTTTTGTTTAAGTATTCTTCAAAGCGTTTTCGTATGGTTTCTGGGGTGTCATCGCTGCGTCCTTCTTCCTTAGCGCGTTTCAAAAGCCGGTTTTCTAATTCATGAAAAGGAACTTCTAAAGCAATGCAAGCATCTACTTTCAAGTTTTTTTCTTGTAACATTTGGTCTAAGGCTTGTGCCTGAGCTACAGTCCTTGGAAACCCATCTAATAAAAATCCTTTAGCATCGGCATGGTTTTCTAATTGTTCTTTGACTAAATCAATAATGATGGCATCGGGTACTAATTTTCCTTCTTCCATGATAGCTTGTACTTTTTTTCCTAAGGGAGTTTGGTTTTTTACGGCTTCTCTTAGTAGGTCGCCTGTAGAGAGGTGAACCCAATGAAAGTTTTGGCAAAGTCGTTTTGCTTGGGTGCCTTTCCCTGCGCCGGGCGGTCCAAATAATACAAAAACCGCTGCCATCGCAGACAAAGAAAAAGAAAAATTTAAAATACGCCGTATTAAAATCGGCATAGGATAGTTGTCTAAAGTTTTTGTATCAACCCAAACACCCTGCAAAGGCGCTTTCTGAATCACTTTGTAATAAAGATGAAAGTGCGTGAAAGTATGTTTGCCCTGAGTGAGAAAGTTTTTTTGTTGTTTGAATTGCGTTTCACTAACTTCTTCCATCGGCAACGTCCACAACTGGGGCCAAAAAGTGTTATTTTGCCGCTGAACCAATACAATTTGATCGTTTTTATAACACCATAGAAAAAACACAAATCGTTTGTTTAAGGGTCTTTTTTTACTTTTCTTAGGAAATTCTTTTTGAAGTTGCATTCGGTAGGCAAGGCATTGGGATTGTAGTGGGCAGGATTCACATTGGGGGTGGTATTTGGTACAGATTAAAGCGCCTAAGTCCATTAAAGCGTTGTTAAAGACAGCAGAGGGGAGTCTGCTTTCTTTTAGCCATTCGTCTGCTAAGGCGGTGTAGAATTTTGCTGCTTGGGGTTGTTTGTCTATGGGGAAAGCTTCAGCAAAGAAGCGGCTTAATACACGATAAAGATTCCCATCTACTGCAGCATAAGGAAGTCCATACGCAAAAGATAAAATCGCACGAGCGGTATAAAGTCCAATACCAGGAAGTTGTAGTAATGTTTTTAAGTCTTTCGGAAACGTTCCTTGATGTTTTTCAATGAGGATTTTTGCACATTGATGTAGGTGGTGTGCTCTTTTATAATAACCTAACCCTTGCCATAGGTGTAAGACTTCTTGGATGGAGGCGTTTGCTAAGTGTTGGAGGGTAGGGAAGGTTTTAATAAAGCGTTCGTAGTAGTGGCATGCTTGTTGTATACGGGTTTGTTGGAGCAGGATTTCTGCAATCCATATAAAGTAGGGGTTTTTAGTTTCTCGCCATGGTAGGGTTCGTTTATTTTGTTTATACCATCGCCAAAGGGTTTTCAAGCAAGTCCTTTATAGCGTTTGATGGCTTCAATGAGTTTAGGTACGACTTCAAAGGCGTCACCTACGACACCGTAGTCGCAGTTTTTGAAGAAGGGGGCATCTTTATCTTTGTTAATGACGATGATGTTTTTAGAGGCGCTTACGCCTGCTAAGTGTTGGATAGCGCCGGAGATACCGATAGCGATATAGACATTAGGGGCGATTTGGATACCTGTTTGTCCTACGTGTTCGTGGTGGGGGCGCCAGCCTTCATCGGCAACGGGCTTAGAACAAGCGGTCGCAGCACCTAACAATTGGGCTAACTCCTCTATCATCCCCCAGTTCTCTGGTCCTTTTAACCCCCTTCCGCCAGAAACCACTACATTGGCTTCCGTTAAAGGAACTTTCCCGCTGAATTGCTCTCGTCCTACTACACGCTCTTTGTCTGTCGCAGCAGCAACCTCCGTGGTAGTAATGTTTAATGAAGCTTCTTTTTTCTGTGGAACGAAACTATTGGCTTTTAAGGTAACAATTACTTTTTGGGAAGGCGTATAAACGGTTTCTATTCCTTTATTAGAGTAAGCGATACGTTGTGCTTTATAACCTTGTTCATAAGGTTCTAATAAAGTATGGATACCTGAGAGCAAAGGCATTTGGAGGCGGATGCTTAGTCTTGGGGCTAAAGCGCGTCCGTCGTACCCCTGCGGTAACACAATCACCGTAGGGTCCTTGACCACTTGCGCAACAGCATTCGTGTAGTTGATAGAAGAAAAGTCTTTATACGCTTCGTTGGTAACATGGATGAGCTGTTCTAATCCGTATTGGCTTAATTTTTGCAGTTCTCCTTCTTTGAAAGGACCAAGGGCAATGCCTTGTAGAGGTTTTTGTAGTTTTTCTGATAAAGCAACGGCATAGCTGACGGCTTCTATAGAAGCCTTGCGGATACTCCCTTGCAAATTTTCTACAATAACGTATATCATCGCCGGGATTAGTTTAATGCACCTAAATTTACGAGGACTTGTACGAGTTCGTCGATGTTTTCTGGGTCAATGAACTTGCATTGGGTTCTGCCTTTGGGGTAGTCTAATTGTAGGGTCTCTACTTTGGGTTGGGTTTCTGTTGGGGCGATGACTTCAACGGGCTTTCTACGTGCCATCATGATGCCACGCATGTTGGGAATCCGCTCTTTAGCTAAACCTTTTTGTGCACTTAGTACCAAAGGAAGTTCTACTTCTAAGATTTCACTACCGCCAGAGATTTCTCTTGTAACTTTGGCTTTTCCGTTTTCTATTTCCATTTTGGTGGCGAAAGAGACAAAAGGTAGTTGTAGAAGTTCAGCAACCATGCCAGGTACTTGTGAACCATTGAAGTCTATGCTTTCTTTTCCGAAGAGGAGTAAATCAAAATTTTGTTCTTTGGCGTAAGCGGCGATATTAGCGGCGACGATAAAAGCGTCCTTAGGTTCTGTATCTATACGCACCGCTTTATCTGCACCAATAGCTAAGGCTTTTTTTAAAGTGCTTTCTACTTCCTTAGGACCAACGCATAAAACAATAACCTCTTTTGCTTTGTTTTGTTCTTTTAGCCCTACAGCATAAGAGAGGGAAAATTCATCATAAGGGTTAATAATAAAAGTAACGCCTTGTTTGTTTAGGGCTTTTTTGTCTTCTGTGAAAGTGATACGCGTGGTTGTGTCAGGCACATGGCTAATGGCAACTAAAACCTTCATAATGCTGGCAAAGATACAAGATAAAAAGCAAAGTCTGCAACCTTCCTACCCTTGCCAATCCTCAATCTGCTGAATGGTCCCATCATCTAACCTATAAAGATGATAAACTACGCTATCTATAAGTTCATCGGTTCGGCTTATCGCCTCCTCATACTTACTTATAAGATTTTTTGCAAGCGCTTTTTTATAGTCCTCAGATGCGCCATCTTTCCATTTCGGATGGGTTTCTAAAAGCCTTATTACTTCAATCATTTCATCAGAGCCC
>WFXK01000093.1 GCA_015490695.1 Bacteroidota bacterium
CTTACGTTTCTCGCAAAAACTTTGGAATATTTGTACAACTTTCCAAATTCCTTTTATTTATGCATCTTCTGCTGCTACCTATGGCGATGGTTCCTTAGGCTTTGATGATGACCCTGAATTGTTGCCACACTTAAAGCCTTTGAATCCTTATGCTCGTTCTAAACATGCTTTTGACCTATGGGTAATGGAACAAATCCAAAAAGAACGATACCCCTTCTTCTGGGTCGGACTGAAATTTTTTAACGTCTATGGTCCAAATGAATGGCATAAAGGAAGAATGGCAAGCGTCGTTTACCATGCTTATCGCCAAATCCAAAAAGAAGGAAAAGTGCGTTTATTTAAATCCTACAAGCCTGAGTACGCTCATGGTGAACAAAAAAGAGATTTTATTTATGTGATGGATGTGGTCAAAGTGTTGTATTATTTATGGATGGAAAAGCCCAGTTGCGGGATTTACAATTTAGGAACAGGAAAAAGCAGAACCTTTAACGACCTTATAGCAGCGCTTTTTAAGGCTTTATCCCTCCCTACAGAGATTGAATATATAGAAATGCCTGACGATATAAAAAATAGCTATCAGTACTTTACAGAAGCTAATATGGAGCGATTTAGGAGGGAAACAGGCTACGAATTGCCGTTCATGTCCGTAGAAGAAGGCGTAGCACACTATGTAGAACATTTCTTAGTCCCTCAACGTTATTTTTAAAAAGCAATGAAGGAGTATTTTTTGCATTTTGTTTTAGCAGCGCTGCTAACAAGTTCGGCTTATGTAGCCTACAAACTTCGCAAGCGTTATCTACAACGGCTTGGTAGAGTGCTTTTAAGTTGGCGTAAACCAGAAGTGACTGTCTATAGCCTAATTGTTTTCGTGTTGAATGTCGTTGTCGTTAGCAGTAGCCTATTTATCTTAGGTGCATGGTACGAAGGCGTTTTAAATCAACTATTGGACATCCCGGCAGAAACCCTACGTCTCTTAGCGGTCAACTTGTTAGTTTTTATCTTAGAAGTCAATATTGCTTATTTTGTTTTGGATACCAACTTGAAAATTTACGTTACAGAGCGGGGAATTGTTTTTTCACAACTGCAATGGTCCATTAAGGAGCCGATACGTATTCGTTTACTTTTATGGGAGCAGATTGTAGACTATTATCGTAGGGAAGATTATCCTGCGATGCTTTATACGTTAATCATAAGGGATTTGGATAAGCGCAATAAGCGTTATGGGAAGATTCGTTTATGGGTTCCTTTTTTTGCTTTGCGTTCTTTTGAGGCGTTGCTTAATAAGATGTTTCATGTGCATCAGCGGTGGGAAGTAGAGCAGTTTTTCACCGATGAGGGATTTGGACATAATTAAAATTTTTTCTACTTTTGTTGCGGTTTAGGGGCGAGGTGGCTGAGTGGCCGAAAGCGGCGGCTTGCTAAGCCGTTGCGCTCCTAACAGGGAGCGCCGTGGGTTCGAATCCCACCCTCGCCGCATAACAAGTGCTCCGAAAACTCCTCTTCACCCTCATAATAGGGGTGAGTATAGATGTTTTCCTAATCAGCGACAGCACAGTAATCCAGTGGTATAATCAATGGTTCAATGCTAAAATAAAAAAGTTGCTGCAGCAACCCCAAAACAGCACTATTACGCTCCATTTCGTATATGACCGCAACGGAAGGTTATTACAATGGAGCCACCATCACTTTTTACCTCCCTACATTTGGGTAAAACGCTTCCTCAAAGGAGATACCTTAGCCCTTCTGCAAAACCGCTATCGCCTTTACTACGGCAAAGGACAACTGCATAACGACACCCTACATCTGTGGCTCATCCCTATTGCTATTCGCTATCCTATTTATAATCCTTACCTGCAGCCTTTTTATTTGTTTTCCTATTGGTTTCCTTATGCTCCTGTAAGCCTAAGTCAACAGCCTTGTGAGCAATGTATTAAGTTAGAGGGGCAATCCCCTCGCTATTTTTCCTTACAATACCCAGCCCAACTACGCGCCCCATGGCGACTTTTACTACTGCTGCTTGCATTAAGTTGTTTATTACTTTTTTATAAAAACCACTTTCTACCCTGGCTCTTCAAACGAAAACCTTGGCAAGGCATACTGCTTTTAGTGCTATTTTGGACAAGCATCCGAGCACTATTTTGGTTTGATGCACTAAGGAATTACCTTCCTTCCCTGCTGTTTTCTTCCCAATACCTCGCTTTAAGCCCTCTAACCGCCTCCTTAGGCGACTTATTTCTTAATCAAATCACTATTGCGGCAATCCTTCACGGCTGCTATTTATTCCATCGGCGAATACGCCTGAAAAAACTTCCTGCCTTGCCTTGGAGTTTAGCTATTGCTATCTTAACAGGTGGCTTAACCGCCACCGCATTATACTTTTATTTACAAGAATTAGGTATCAATAGCACGCTTCGTTTTTATTTCTCTTTAACACAACGATGGGATTGGCAACACTGGGTCGGCTTCCTAAGTATCTCACTGCTACTATGGAACTTTTTATGGTTCTTCTTCCTACTACTAAGTTGGATTGCCTTCCACTACAACATAGAGCAATTAAAAACTTCTTTGCAATGGCAATGGCTACGCTGGGGGATTCCCATAACAGCAGTAACCTTGTTAGTCCTATCTTTATTCTCTCAAATGCTCTTAGGCATTTTTTGGGCGATTATCCTTCTACTCTTTTTATTACTTTGGTGGATACGAATTTATCAAGGTGGAGGACGGTGGTTTCAATATCCCCTTTTTTTCTTCGCTTTTTTATCCTTAAGTGCAGCAATGCTCTACAGCGTTGGCTTCTACCCTATTCAACAACAAAGACTTTATTATCAATTAAAACGTCTTGCTGAGCGCTTAAACGACCCCAGAGACTACTTTATGGAATATCAATTAAAGACTTTGTTCAAAGAATTACGTAAAGCACCTTTATGGCGCCATTATTGGAAAAATCCTGATTCCTTAGCACAGACTTTATTAAAACATTATTTAGAGCCTCGTTTAAAGGGCTTTTTCTTTCAAATGGGTTTATATCGTTATCATTGGAAGCCGTTGAGTACTTCAGAAGCAATTCATCGTTATAAAAACACGTTTGTGCTTTTAAGCAGGGGACGGCATCCTAAGCGATTGGGCTTACAACCTTTAAGTCGGTATGTGTATATGAAACGTAAAGGAGCAACAGTGCAATATTGGTGTTATGCACTTATCTACACACCGCAATGGGGCTATTTACATTTTATCTTAGTGGTTTATCCGCCTCCTGTACGGGAACACCAACCCTATCACCAACTGCTTTTAGACCAGTATCTATGGAATAAACTAAAAATCCCTCCCGCTACCTCCTATGCTATCTATGTAAATGGAAAGTTGCAAACCTATTACGGACAACATCACTTCCCTTATCAATGGGATTCCATTCCAACAACGCCTTGGCAGCAATTAAGGATTCATCAACAGCATTATGAATATCAGTTAGCTGTTCCACAACAAAAGAAATTGATTGTTATCCATCACAGCGGATGGACATGGTGGCAAGTTTATTTCCAAATCGTGCAACTTTTTTATTTATATTTTCTTTGCTTATTAGCCTTTCAAGGGATAACCATCCTCTCGCTTTATCGTTTTCGCCTTAAACGCTTATGGAAACGTTACAGCGGATTGCGCTATCGGCTCCTGCTGCTACTGCTGTTTTTTACCTTTCTACCTTTATTAATACTTATAGGCGTCTCTTTACCCCTTTTCCAAACATTTTATCAGTCTGTCATAGAAAATCAATTATCTAATGAGTTACTTCAGGTTAGAAATTATCTTTACAATCAAGGACTTTTGTGGAAGCGTTTGGATTTTTCTGCTTTAGAGCGGCTTTCTACCATTATTCGTGATGACATTACTTGGTATGACGCTCGGGGTAGATTACTTTATAGCACACAAATGGAAATCTTTAAACGAGGATTGTTGGCACCTATTATGGCACCTAAGGCTTTTCAAGCAGCGAATCAAGTACAGCCGTTAATTTTAGAAGAAACCATCGGCAAATTGCGTTATTACGCTGGTTATATTGCATTACACCATCCAAAAACAGGGGTTCTAAAAGCTTTTATTCAAGTACCCAACTTAACAAAAATGGAAGCGATTCAAGAACGGATTCAAGCGTTTTGGTCTACAATTTTAGGATTTTATCTCTTTTTTGCCTTTTTGGTTTTAGGAGTGAATTGGCTCTTTGCCAATCGTTTATTAGCACCTTTACGGACTTTACAGCGGCATTTTGCTAAATTAGGCTATGGTGCACGCTATGAGCCCATTCAATGGGAAGCTTTAGACGAAATAGGACAACTTATCCGTAGTTACAATCGCATGTTAAATGCGCTTAAAGAGAGTGAAAAGCGTTTTAGGGCGCAAGAACGCGCCTTAGCATGGCAACGCATGGCTCGCCAAATCGCCCATGAAATCAAAAACCCACTTACGCCAATAAAACTCCATCTTCAAATCCTACAAACTAAATTCAAAAACGACCCTAAAAACTATAAACGCATCCAAACCCTCTTAGAACAAGTAGACAACTTAGCAGCAACTGCAAACTTATTTTCTGAATACGCAAAGCTCTTAGATGGCTCTTATTGGAGAGAAAAACCTAAAAAACTGATTTCGCTTCATAAAC
>WFXK01000094.1 GCA_015490695.1 Bacteroidota bacterium
CAAAAGTCACGATTCGTTGTAATGCAAAAGGTAAGGGGGAGATACGAATTGCATTCCTTTCTATAGAGGACTTAAATAGATTGTTGGAACTATTTAATGTATGAAGGTTTCTTTAATTCTTCCTTGTTATAATCCTCAAGATGGATGGGAAAAAGTAGTAGAAAAACATTTATCTCTTTTATTCAAACAAACTCCGGAAATCGCATGGGAGATTATATTGGTTGATGATGGTTCACAAGTACCTCCTTCAAAAGAAGCGATTGCGTTTTTGCAGCAACGTTTGCCATTAAAGTATTTTCGTTATGAAGAGAACAGAGGAAAAGGATATGCGCTACGTTATGGTACTCAGAGAGCACAAGGTACTTTTGTTATTTTTACCGATATAGATATTCCTTATGGGGCAAAGGGAGTTTTAGCGATTTTACACGCACTACAAGAACAAAATGCCGATTTGGCTATCGGAAATCGCGATGAGTCCTATTTACAAAACATTCCTCGTTCTCGGCGATGGATTTCTAAAATGCTTCGTTGGATAATGCGCTGGATTTTCCGACTCCCTTATGATACCCAATGTGGACTAAAAGGCTATAACCAAAAAGGAAAACAAATTATGCTCAATACCCAAATAGACACTTTTTTAATAGACATAGAACTTATTCGTGATGCTAAGCGTTCAGGGTTGAAAATTATTCCTGTGGATGTTTATTTGCGCTCAGGGGTGGAAGTAGGTGCGGTTTCTAATAAAACTTTATGGCGAGAAGCAAAACAACTTGTTAAGTTGTTTTTCAAGAAGCCAAACGTTGTTTCCACCACTTGTAATAAATGTATTTAAAAGTTGAAGGCAGGGAATACCAAAAATAACGATTGATTTGAAAAGCAAAAGAGGGTTCCATGTAGCAGTTAATAACACAACCTTGACAAACTTTCAAACGTCCTGCTTTTTTCCGTATTTTCACTACTTCAGGTTTGTGCCATAGGGAGTATAAGTCGTCTTGAATAGGAAAAGCATACCAACCTGCGTGATAACAAGGGAGTATTAAGCGGTTATCTGGACTTATTACCACCACAGCATCTCCTGCAACACATACAGGGTCATCAATAGCGTTCCCACCTTTGAGCCGTAAATCTAAAAACGCTTTATTTAAGTACACCCATGGTTTGTTTAGCCATGAATAAAGTTTCAATACATTTTCTTTTGTTAAGGGTTTTCCTACTTGATTATAGGAAAAAACGGGGTTAATGATTAAAATAAGTCCGTATTTTTTACAAAGTTCATAGACTTGGGGGAGTTCATGGATGTTTTCATTAGTGACGGTGAATAGAATGTCGGGATGTTCATTTAGAGACAGGGCGATTTGGATGCTTTTCATAACGAAGTCGTAGCAAGGGACGCCTCTTAGGGCATTATGACGTTCTGGAGTAGCAAAATCCAAGGAAAAATGCAGCATGTCTACAAGGCCTTGCAGTGCCTTAGCATATTTAGGATAAAGCAGCGTATTGGTAGTAACGGTGGTGATGAAACCTAATTCTTTCGCTTTCTTGAGTAAAGTAGGGAGTTGACGATGTAGTAAAGGCTCTCCACCAGTAAAGTCTATAACCTTGACTTTTAATTTTTTTAGCGCAATCAGATTTTTTTCTACGTCTTCTACTTTTGCATAAGGGGAGGGACGTTGCCAAATATCGCAAAAAGTACAGCGGGCATTACAACGATAGGTAACATAATAGTTGCATAGGACGGGATGATTATACAGCTTCATCAGGGAGCAAAATAGAGAGGATGTCTATTAAAGTTTGTTTTAATTGGTGTCGGTGGACAATGAGGTCTATGAAGCCGTGTTCTAATAGGAATTCTGAGGATTGGAAGCCTTCGGGCAGGTCTTTTTTTATGGTTTCTTTGATGACTCTGGGTCCTGCGAATCCTATTAGGGCGCCTGGTTCTGCGATATGGATGTCGCCTAACATGGCAAAGCTGGCAGTTACTCCTCCAGTTGTTGGGTCTGTTAGCACAACGATATAAGGCAGTTGTTCTTTTTCAAAAAGGGCTAATTCTGCTGCGGTCTTTGCCATTTGCATTAGACTAAAGAGCCCTTCCATCATCCGTGCCCCTCCCGACTTCGTGATAATAATGAGTGGTAAACGTTCTTTGCGGGCACGACGAATAAGCCGTGCTAACTTCTCTCCAACCACACTCCCCATGCTCCCACCAATAAAATGAAAATCCATACAACCCAAAGCAACTTTGTAAGGTCCTATTTGTCCAACAGCAGTTCTGACCGCATCTTTTAAACCTGTTTTCTCTTGTGCTTCTTTAATCCGCTGAGGATAAGGTTTTCTATCTACAAAGTGCAGCGGGTCTGCCGATTCCATTGTGGCGTCTAATTCCTCAAAACCATTGCTACCAAAAAGGATTTCAAAGTATTCCTGGCTTCCTATACGATGATGATAATCACATTTAGGACAAACATAAAAGGCTTCTTTTAGGGCTTTAATGTGAGTAGGGGCACCACATTTAGGACATTTTATCCATATACCTTCTGGAACTTCTCTGCGTTCCTCGCTGGGAGTGACGATATTGGGCTTTGTACGCTTGTACCAAGGCGTCCCGTTACTCATCACTTAGCGAAAATAAGACTTTTGTTATTTTATCCAAAACTTCAACGCGGTTGTTGTTTCTTTTGCTTGTAAACGCAACAGATAAAGCCCTTGTGGAAGTCCATCAGGTAAACGTAAAATGTGCAATGCTTGCTGAAGGGATAAATCCCATTGTTTTAACTTCCTGCCTTGCAAGTCATATAAAATTGCTTGAGAATAAACACCCTTAGGTACTTCTAAATACACCTGTTGCGAAGCAGGATTGGGATATAAACGAACTGGCGTTAATCCTTCTGCTAAAGTAGCTTGAACCACACAAGCAGCGGAATCTTTTGCCACCACCGTTTTGTAATTCATGCTGGACTGACAGGGACGCTGAGTTACTTCCCAATCATAGAAAAAGTAGTAGTATTGGTAAGCCAGACTGCCTGTCGCATCGGAACGAGTGATGGTAATTAAGTCTTGTGCTGTGTAAGGATAGTTTGCTCCACTGGAGTTTCTATAAAGGGCTACGGTGTCGGAACTAACTTTTATTTGATAGTCTGTTCCTGGGTTTAAGTCAAAGTCTAAGGGGATTCTATGAACCCCTGCTGGAATCCATACGGTTCGGCTATCTACGCTTTGTCCTGAAGCATCTAAAATTTCAATAGTGCGGTATGCAGCAATCTGGGAATAAACTTTCACACTTTTGATGATGCAGGGGTTATGGACATCGAAGTAGAGGCGGCGTTGATTGTTATTGAAATAACCACCCGAGCCGAACGTATTATCTACAGGACCAACTTTTTTAATAGGGAATGAAACCACATTTCGTGCAAAGAAAGATTGTAGGTTTTGATTCATTACGCTTATTAAAGTGTCGCCAATGTGGATGATATTTCCGCCAAACCAATTGTCATACCAATAAGTATCTCCTATGGATGAAGGGGCGATTACGTAGAAGGTATCGCCAGGGCACACGCTGTCAGGAACAAAGATAGTCGGTTTTTGCGGTTTAGCGACAATAACGGTTTGGGTTGTGGTATCGCAACCATAGTAGTTACAAGCTACTAAGGTAACAGTGTAAGTGTCGCTGTTTTGATAAATGTGGAAGGGGTTGCGTTGGGTAGAAGTAGTACCATCACCAAAATCCCAATACCAACTGCTGGCGCCTTGAGTTGTTAAGTCTTGGAATTGTATAGCACCACTACAGGTAACCACCGGTGAGGCTTTGAAGTTTGCATTGGGCGGTAAGCCTGTAATGATACATTGCCATTCCATCACAAAGCCCGCATCGTTAATAAAGTCATCTGAGGTTTGCCGAATAGTTACAGCGTTTGAATTAGTGGTAATAGTACCCCCATTGGGTAAATTAGAACCCGTATAGAAACCTATTAAAGGGGAGGTTGTAGAGGGTCCATCATAGATATAGAGGTAATCGTACCCTGCTTCAAACTTAAATTCTGTGAAAGTTAATTGTATTTGGTTGGCTTGTTGAATATAGATAGTAGTAACGATGTTGCTGTTATCGCTGTAGTTGTTGGTAGGTCCGCCGTCGTCGGTTAAGATGCCGTTACAGGTGGTGAATTGCATGCTGTCGTCAATAGCACTGATGCAAATTAAGGAAGGGTCAATTTGGATGTAGTTAACTTTTTGGATAGTATCTTTTCCACAGACGCCACCATCGGCAATGAGCGTTACGGTATAGGTTCCTGGAGCACTATAGGTATGTGTTGGGCTGATGTTGGTATCGGTATTGCCGTCACCGAAGTCCCAGAAAAAAGTATAGCCGTTAGAAGAAGTATTGACAAACTGTACTGTGAAGGGTGCACTGCAGTTTTGTGTGATGGGTGCATAGAAGTCGGCTTGTACGCCTGGGGTGTAAGCAGCACCTACCCCTACGGCATACCAAGCGTTCGTTGTGGAGATATGTTCTTGGGAGCAGGGACCATAGAGGTCCATGGCGGCACGAATGGCATAAAAGCGGGCATCGTAATAATCGGCTGAAGGGAATAGATATACTACTAAATTGCGATAAGCAATACGGATGGCTTTATGGATGCCAATACCTGTTACGTTGTAGCTATCGCCATTGTCGTTAACTCCGCTTCCCCCATCCGATAAAAGCACAAACCAATAGTTTTGCACACCGCTGTTGATGTGAACACCTCCATTATCAAAAGAGCCTGTATACCAATTTTGCCCTAAGTAAGTATCGGGGTCTCCAAGTTGTTTGGGGTCTGCCATATTGCGAATCACAAAACCTAATTCATTTCCGACTAACCAATCGGCTTGTGTAGGACGATAGAACCAATCTAAGGTAGCGCCGAAAATGTCAGAAAACGATTCATTTAATGCTCCTGATTCATTTTGATAAATTAAATCAGCAGTAAAATCGGTTAGTCCGTGTGTGAATTCATGTCCTACAATATCGGGAACGACCCAAGGAGGGGTGCCATTGCCATCACCGTAATAGGTTGCAGTACCATCCCACATCGCATTGTTAATGTTTGAACCCCAGTGAACATAACAACGCATTAAATACCCATTACCATCTATGCTATTTCTTCCAAAGGTATCTAAAAGAAAATCATAATAAAATTCTGCTGCTCTGTGGGCATCAGGGGCATACTCATCTTTTTGGGGATTAACATTATTCCAGAAATTATCGTTATCTACGAAGTCTACTGCAGAAGTTGGGTCAAAGCCTCCCATCAAGTTAAGGGTCCATATTCCATTCCCTCTTCCGCTTTCTCTTAAACGGAAAATTGTTCCTGTGAAATCTGCAATGATGGGCTGTGTGCCAGCATACTGAGTAACCGCTATACCAGGGCTGTCTACTTCCATGATTAAATCTTCTACATAAAGTAATTTCCCTGAAGAGGTAGCATAGAATAGCGCTTTTCGGTCTATAGGGTCGTAAGTATGAAATTCTACACGATAAGCAAAAGTGTAATTATCTGCTGTGATTTTATTTAAAGAGTGTGGAGCCCAGGTAAGGATTTGTTGTAGGGGCGTTAAAAACTTTGGTGGATGTCCTTGCCGTTTCGTAATCCATTGAAGTGCTTTTTGTTTAATTTGCTGTTCTGAAACTCTTATTTCTTCTTCTAAACCTTGTGTTGGGATGTAAAATCCGTTGAAAGAATGGACAATTCCTTGTTTTACGTGCACAATGAGCATAGTATAGGCGATGGGATAGCCTTTATAGTATTGACGATAGCGGTAATGGGTAAAACCAAGCTCGTCGTGTTCTATGGAAAGGAGTTCAAAAGTTGTTGCGTCATTTAAATGGAATCTTCTTTGGAACCATGAAAGGAATTGTTGTAGATTAAGTTGGAAGGTAGGTCGGAAGAGGACGTAGTTGGGTAGGGGGGAATCGTCGGTGTAGCGGATGAGTTGAGCGTGTGTGATAACTCGCTGGGCTGCCACCCCTTGTAATATGCGCTCCTTAGCCTGCGAAAAAACGACAATGAAAAATAGAAAGATACCTATTAACTGAGCCATAACTAAACTACTATAGTTTTTAACCCCAAAAAGTAACTTTTTAATCGCAAGGTGTAGGGTCGTGAGCGGTGATTTTTGCTAAGTAGGTCCTTGCCTCTTGGGCTCTTTTTAGCACTTCCTGTCGGTCGTATTCCAAGGCTTTTAAAAAGTATTGTTGGGCTTTACACCAGTGTCCTAAGGCAAAAAAGACTTTTCCTGCAAAAAGGGCTACTTCGGCTCTCTCGGGCATTTTATTGGGCATCACCCTTAAAGCTTTTTCTATATCTTGGGCAGCCATTTCGTACTGATGTTGCATATAATAAGCCATTGCTCTTTTGTAGTACGCTACTGTGGTTTCTCGGGCTGTCCGATTCTCCATCGCTAAGGCTTCATTGAACTTTTGAATTGCTTTTTCATACTCCCCTACTTCAATGTAGTATTCTCCTAAACTAATGTGACTCATAGGAATATCAGGGTCTACCGCAATGGCTTTGGTTAAATCTTGAAAGGCTTTATCGTATTGTTTTAGTTCTAGATAAGCAAAGCCTCGGTTATTATAAAGTAAACCATTATCGGGGTCCCTTTCTATACCTCGGCTATAGGCTCGGATAGCTGCTTGTTTTCTTCCTAATTGGTCATAAGCATAGCCTAAGGAAACCCAACCATCAGGATTTTTCGGATTCAATTGAAAAGAGCGTTCAAAAGCGTCTACAGCCTCTTTCCAATTATGTAAGTCGGTTTGTAAATAGCCTAAGGCATGCCATACGCGATAATCTTCTCCGTCTATAACCTTTGCACGATTGTAATCTGCTAAAGCCTTTTGCAGATTTCCTGAATAATAATACGCATGTCCACGATATAAATAGGCTTCGTAAAGCGTCTTTTTGTGTTTATAACGATATTGAGGGTCCCGTTCTATTTTTTCATTGAATAAAGCAATGGCTTTGCTATAATAACGAATAGCTAATTCATAATCTTTTTGATTGAAGAAAAAATCTCCCATTTGTAGAAAGTAGCGGGGATGGGTTTGGTCATAGGTAGATTGGAAAAAGGGTTGCATTAAAGCATGGGCTTGAGCATATTTCCCTAAACGAAACAAAATCA
Organism: Bacteroidota bacterium; assembly: GCA_015490695.1. Lineage (GTDB taxonomy): Bacteria > Bacteroidota > Bacteroidia > SpSt-205 > S141-50 > S141-50. Next base: position 7,159 of record WFXK01000094.1, read on the forward strand.
ATGCTTTTTGTCTTATAAAAGCATCTTTTTTTTCTATGTTTAAGGCTTTGTCAATAGCTTGTAGAGCATTCTCATATTGTTGGGTTTTATAATAGCAAAGCGACAGTCCGTAGAGTGCAACAGCGTCCTTTGGTTCCTTTTTTAAATAATGTTGAAAATCTTGGATGGCTTGTTGAAAGTTTTCCATATCAAAATGAGCCCATGCGCGGTAGTAATAAGCAGCGGTAAGCGTAGGCATTTGTTCAATAGCCCGATTGCAATAATACAAAGTTTGCTCGGGCATGTTTAATAGGCTATAGACGTAAGCGGCAGCGACCCATAATCGGGCTTTAGGAAGCGGTCTGTCAAATTTTGCTCCCTGCTTGAAAGCTTTAAGTGCTGAATTATATTGCTCTAAATCCACATAAGCCCAACCGCGAAGAAAATAAGCATAATTGTTCTTAGGGTCTTCCTCCAGTGCTTTTTCTGTGTATTGCAAAACCAATTTAGGGTCTTTGCTTTGAGCAGCTTTTTCCAACCACTGCTGCGATGACTGACTATAAAGTATGCTAAAGACAAAACTCCAAAAAAGAAAGCGCATAGCTATGAGCAAAGGTAACGCTTCTAATAGTTTCTTGCAAAAGCCTTTAAAAGTTTTTATCTTTGCCAGCGACAAAATTTCAAAGGAGCGATGGCAGAAATGAAAATCAAGACAACGGGAAGCAAACGATTATTTGAAAACCCTATTTTAGAAGCATTAAGCCGCACTTCCCCTTACGTGATTTGGACCATGTATCTTATTATCATCAGCATTTTACTTTATTTAGGCGTGACAAAGTATCATTTACTTTGGTGGCAAATCCTCATTGCTTTCTTAGGCGGAATGGTTTTCTGGACTTTTGCTGAATATAACATTCACCGTTATGTCTATCACTTAGAAAGCGACCATCCTTTTTTAAAAAGGTTTGCCTATGTTACTCATGGTGTTCATCATGAATATCCCAATGATAAAGAGCGTTTGTTTCTACCCCCTGTTCCGAGCTTGCTTTTAGCAACATTGTTTTTCTCGTTGTTTTATCTTATCTTAGGTAAATATGCCTTTGCGTTTTTCCCTGGTTTTGTTATGGGATATTTGCTTTATGCCACTACGCATTATTTGATTCATACGATTAAACATCCTCCTAAGCCGTTTAGGAAGTTATGGCAGCATCATTTATTACATCATTATAAGTGTCCTGATAAGGCTTTTGGGGTGTCCAACATGTTTTGGGATTATGTTTTTGGCACGGTTCCTGAGGAGTTACGTTCTTCTAAGCGTTCTGCTGGGGCTTAGTTGGGCACAGAAACCTTATTATAGCGTTCGCATCGCCCGACTAAAGTACGGTGGAGGAGGCGACTGGTACGCAAATCCCACTTCATTACCTAATTTACTGCGGTTTGTTCGTCAACATACCAATATAGACATAGCCCCCGAAGAAGACGTCGTAGAACCCAGCAGTATGGCATTGTTTGAATACCCTTTGGTTTATGTCACAGGACATGGTAATATCCTTTTTTCTGATTTTGAAGTACAACAAATGCGCCGTTATCTTTTAGCAGGAGGCTTTTTATTTATGGACGATAACTACGGACTGCATAAATATGCCTGTCTCTTATACACATCTGAC